>CAYPUW010000001.1:0-30073 GCA_964413925.1 uncultured Rhodobacter sp.
AGGGGCGCTTATAAAGATCGGCCAAAATCTCGTTCCAGAACAACTGTTTGTCCAGCACCAGCCACGTGGAAAGATGGAACAGCACATAAAAGAACGCGGTCAGGCCGAACGCTCGGCGAAACTTGAGGAAACTGATCCCCGTCAGTTTGCGCACGGGGGTCACCAGCAAGGTCAATATCAACAACTGTAAGGTCCAGCGGCCAAGCTGGCGCTCCAGCATCTGGAGCGGATCGGTGCCAAGCTGGTTGGTCACCGCCCAATAAAAATAGACCAACGCTGGCACCACCCCCAGCAGGTAAACCGGCCAAGTGGGGATTTTGCGCAGGATCGGGTTCGCGAATGCGGAAATGGCTGACATCGGCTCAGAAGTTCCGCGTGAGGTCCATGCCTTTATAAAGCCCCGCCACCTCTTGCCCATAACCATTAAACATCTGGGTCTGTTTGCGCTTGGTGAACAGCCCGCCGCCGATGGGCCGCTCAGAGGCTTGGGTCCAGCGCGGGTGATCCACGTTTGGGTTCACATTGCTGTAAAACCCGTATTCGCGCGGGTTCTGCATGTTCCACGTTGCCTGAGGCTGGCGCGCGGTCAGGCTGATGCGCACGATGGATTTGATCGATTTGAACCCGTATTTCCACGGCACGACCAAACGCAAGGGCGCGCCATTTTGTTTGGGCATGTCCTCGCCATAAATACCGGCGGCAAGAATGGTCAAGGGGTGCATAGCCTCGTCCATGCGCAACCCCTCGCGGTAGGGCCACTCAAGCACGCTGGTTCGCTGGCCGATCATCTCGGAGGGGCGCACAAGGGTCTCAAACGACACATATTTCGCACCCGACTGCACGCCAACGCGACTAAGCAGCTCTGAAAGCTGAAAGCCGGTCCACGGGATAATCATCGACCACGCTTCGACACAGCGGAAACGATATATCCGCTCCTCCATGCTCATGCCCTTGATAAGGTCCTCAAACGCATATTTGCCCGGCTTATCAACCATCCCGTCGATGGTAACGCTCCACGGCGAGGTAGTCAGACGCCCGGCGTTATCCGCAGGGTCCGACTTGCTGGTGCCAAACTCGTAAAAGTTATTATAGGTGGTGATGTCCTTAAACGTGTTTGGCGTCTGACTGGTGGAATATTTGCTTTTGATGGTTTTGAACTTTGCCAGCGCGGGCAGGCCAAACGTCGTCGCTGCCATCGCACCAGCCCCGGCCATAAGTTGTCGGCGATTGAGCCAATCAGCCTTTGGCGTGATCTCACAAGACTTGAATTTCGGTGCTGATATAATATGCATGCGGTCCCTCTTGGTTTGGTGGGTGTTTTTGTCCGTTCAAGCGGTTTTACATCATTTCGCCAATCTGGCGCAAAACAATCGCCAACACGTTTGCGCTGGTTTTGTTACAGACTGGCGACAAAACCTCTCGATCTTGACATATTCATAAAAGACAATACGATCATTTCAAGGGAGAGCGCATATGAAACACGGATTTGTTATTCTACTGATTGGCCTGTTTTTGACCAGTACAGCACAAGCGCAAACACAAACCAACGGCATCGTTTCCTACACCGTCAACCAAACCATGGACGACGTGTTGTTCGCGGTAGAGAACGAGATCATCGGCCGCGGCCTGAAAATCGACACGGTTAATCACGTGGGTGATATGCTTGATCGCACCGGGGCTGATCTCGGCGCGACCAAAAAGATCTTTACCGACGCACAGATTTTCAGCTTTTGCTCGGCAGTCCTGTCGCGCGAAATGATGGAGGCAAACCCGCTTAATATCGCCTATTGCCCCTACCGGATTTTCGTCTTTTCCACCCCGTCGGAACCTGACAAAACCACGGTCGGCTTTAACGGCTTTCCCGACACCGAGATGCGAAAGGTCGGAGCCTTGCTTGACCGCATCATCAGGGACGCGCTCGAGATCAAATAGCTCCTCGCACCTTAATAAGCGATGCCGAGTTTTTTATAGATAAAGTGCAAAAGCCAAACTGGACCGATCAACAAAAACTGCACATCCTTGAAAAAGCTCGGCTTTTTGCCTTCGATCTTGTGGCCCCAGAACTGCCCGATCCACGCCAGCACGAAAACTCCGAGTGCGAATTGCCAAAGCGGCAGGCTGAAACTGGCCTCGTACCCGCGCACAAGAGCGACACAAATCGCGGCATAAGCCAGAAATCCGACCGCCAACTGCCACGAGACCACAAGGTAATAAAGCACGCTCACCGCCAGCAGCAGCGTCATCCAGTTAAGGTTGTTAACCTTGTTAAAGACTTCGGGAACCGGCAGCGACCAGATCAGCGCCAGCACCGTCCACACGATCACCGGCACACAGACCCAATGGATCGCTTTGTTGACAGGGTTCTGATGGCTCTCGCCATATTCTCGCAGCAAGGCGTCGATTTTACGGGTCATGGATCTCTCCTTTGCCTATCGGGGCGGTCCCCCATCAAATAGCGCGGACCGGCGCCAAGTTTCGCCGCCTGATCGGCTGGGTTATAAAGCTTGCAGGTTTCAAGACTAAGACACCCACATCCAATGCAGCCGTCAAGATTATCGCGCAAACGCGTCAAACTGTCGATCCTTGCGTCCAGTGACGCGCGAAACCCTCGACTGATCTTGGCCCAATCGGCCTTGTTAGGCGCGCGCCCGTTTGGCAAAACCTGCAACTCTTGTCTGATCTTTGCAATGCTGAAACCACATTGCTGCGCGATTTTCACAAACGAGAGCCGCCTTATGTCGGCACGCAAAAACCGCCGCTGCCCTGCGGCATTACGCTCCGGCTTCACCAGCCCCTCGGTTTCGTAATAGCGTATTGCCGAGACCGACAGGCCAGTGCGTGCGGCCAGACGGCCAATGGATATGGTTATGGGCAGAGCGATTTTGATTTCCTCGACAGCTTCGATATTTCTTCTTGACCTCAAGTAAGGTTGAGCAATTACGGTTTGTCAATCAACCAAACCAAAGGAACACCCCATGAGCGAAGCTTTTCTGGAACACGCCAACATCACCGTCACCGACCCAAAGCGAACCTGCGATATGCTGTGCAAAATCTTTGGCTGGCGCATCCGCTGGCAAGGCCCGGCAATCGACGGCGGCACATCAACCCATGTGGGCAGCACCGACAGCTATCTGGCGATCTACGCGCCAAAAACCCTGCGCGACCCCATCGATAACAGCTATACCACCCCAGGCGGCCTAAACCATGTTGGGGTCGTAGTTGCCGATATCGACGCCACCGAACAGCGCGTAAAAGAGGCCGGCTACACCCCTCACTCCCACGCAGATTACGAACCAGGTCGGCGGTTTTATTTCCACGACCACGACCAGATCGAATATGAGGTGGTCAGCTATGCCTGAAGACGGCGCGCACTCTTAAAGCTCAATCCGCACGTCGTGCATCCACAGCTTGGGTGGGCGCGAGAGCATGAACACCACCACATCGGCCAGATCGTCCGGCTCGGTAAAGATATGGTTGGGAACATCCTCGCCTGCCTTGGCAAAAAGACCCGTATTGGTGCCGCTCTGATAAAGTGCTGCCACGCGCACGCCGGATTGCGCCTCGTCTTCTCTCAACACTTCAGTAAATCCGCGCACCCCGTATTTGGTCGCCGAATAGACCGATTGCCCGGCCTGCGCGACTACACCTGATTTGGAAACCACATTGAAAATTATCGCCTCGTCGCGGGTGCGCAGATGGGGGAGGAGGTGGCGGGTGAGTTGCATCAAGGCGGTTAGGTTCGTTTGAACCGTCGCTTCCAAAACCGCGGGATCAATGCTCTCAAGCGGTCCGGTTTTGTGCCAGATACCTGCATTGTTAATCAAAATATCGACGGCCCCAAAGTCGGCCAGAATAGTTGCAGACGTGGCCTCAATCCCGTCTTTATCCATTAAATCAACTGCATAAGCGACAGCTTTCGGTGCGCCCGCAGCCAAAGCCTCGACCACCACCGCGTCAAGCCGCGCTCGGTTTCTCCCCATGATCGCCAGATTACAGCCCTCAGCCGCCAGTTTCAGACAGATATGACGGCCAATACCGTCGCTCCCGCCGGTGACAAGAACGGTTTTACCTTTAAGCTGCATATTTATGGCTCCTCATATCTGGCCCGACGCACCGTTAACACGGTTTTGAAATTGGGGAAATGCCCCGAATGCCAGCGCGTGGCCAGCCTTCGGGGCAGCGTGATTATTGCAGCGGCACACCGTCTGGGGCGCGCGCGCCCTGCCCGACCCCGTCGATCACCAAACCGCCATCATCAGCCGACACCGCGATTTTCTGGCCGTCGTGAACCTGGCCACCCAACAACATCTCCGCAAGCGGATTTTGCAACGCCCGCTGGATCACCCGCTTCAAAGGCCGCGCGCCGTACACCGGATCATAGCCCTGATCGGCCAGCCATTTATGCGCCGCCGCGTCCACATCAAGCGCAATCTTGCGCCCTTCCAGTCGGCGACCAAGGATGGCGAGTTGCAAGTCAACGATCCCGTCCATATTGGCGCGGCTGAGCCGATCAAACAGCACGATCTCGTCAAGCCGGTTGAGGAACTCCGGGCGGAAATGCGCGCGCACCGCCGCCATCACATCGGCCTTGGCGGCATCGGCATCGGCCCCATCGGGCAACTGGCTCAGCGCCTCGGCCCCAAGGTTGCTGGTCAGGATAATCAGCGTTTGCTTGAAATCCACCTTTCGCCCTTGCCCGTCGGTCAACACCCCGTCATCAAGCACCTGAAGCAGCACGTTGAACACATCGGGGTGGGCCTTTTCGACCTCGTCAAACAGCACCACCTGATAGGGGCGACGGCGCACAGCCTCGGTCAACGAGCCGCCCTCGTCATAACCCACATAGCCGGGAGGCGCGCCGATCAGCCGCGAGACCGAATGTTTCTCCATATATTCCGACATATCGACCCGCACCATCGCGCTGTCATCGTCAAACAAGAAATCCGCCAATGCCTTGGTCAACTCGGTCTTGCCAACGCCGGTTGGCCCAAGAAACAGGAACGAGCCTTGGGGCCGATTGGGATCACTCAGACCCGCGCGCCCTCGACGCACCGCATTGGAGACCGCACGCACAGCCGTAGCCTGCCCAATCACCCGCGAGCCAAGCACGTCCTCCATCGCCAGCAGCTTTTCACGCTCGCCTTCCAGCATTTTGTCAACAGGAATACCTGTCCAACGCTCAACCACGCTGGCGATATTTTCTGGGCGCACGGCCTCGTCAACCATCAGATCGTCACCAACCTGCTCGGCCTCACCGAGACGTTTCTCAAGATCAGGGATCACCCCGTAAGAAAGCTCGCCCGCACGCGCCAAGTCACCTTCGCGCTTGGCAATTTCAAGCTCTGCGCGGGCGGTTTCAAGCGCTTCTTTAATGTCACGCGCGCCCGCCAGCTTGTCACGTTCTGCCTGCCAGCGTGCGGTCATCTCGCTTGATTTTTCCTGCAAGTCGGCCAGTTCTTTTTGCAAACTGTCCAGACGGTCCTTGGAGGCCGTGTCGGTCTCCTTTTTCAACGCCTCCGCCTCGATTTGCTTTTGCAGCAGTTCGCGATCAATCGCATCCAGCTCCTCTGGTTTGCTGTCAACGGCCATGCGCAGACGGCTGGCCGCCTCGTCCATCAAATCAATCGCCTTGTCGGGCAAAAAACGATCAGTGATATAGCGATGGCTCAGGGTCGCCGCCGCCACCAGTGCCGCGTCAGAGATACGGATGCCGTGGTGAAGCTCGTATTTCTCCTTGATGCCGCGCAGGATAGAGATCGTGTCCTCGACCGTCGGTTCCTCGACCATCACTGGCTGAAACCGTCGCGCAAGGGCGGCGTCTTTTTCCACATGTTTGCGATATTCATCCAGTGTGGTCGCGCCAACGCAGTGAAGCTCGCCCCGCGCCAAAGCCGGTTTTAAAAGGTTGGACGCATCCATCGCCCCTTCGGATTTTCCGGCCCCGACCAGCGTGTGCATCTCGTCAATGAACAACAGAACCTCGCCCGCAGCATCGGTCACCTCGTTGAGAATGGCCTTAAGCCGTTCTTCAAATTCGCCGCGATATTTGGCCCCCGCGATCAGCGCCCCCATGTCGAGCGCCATCAGTCGTTTATTCTGCAAACTTTCAGGCACATCGCCGTTGACGATACGCAAGGCCAACCCCTCGGCAATGGCGGTTTTACCCACGCCCGGCTCGCCGATCAGCACCGGATTGTTTTTGGTGCGGCGACTGAGCACCTGCATGGTGCGGCGGATTTCCTCGTCACGGCCAATGATCGGGTCGATCTTGCCGTCACGCGCAGCCTGCGTCAGATCATGCGCGTATTTCTTCAGCGCATCATAGCTGTCCTCGGCACTTGCGCTATCGGCTGTGCGGCCCTTGCGTAAATCATTGATCGCGGTGTTAAGCGCCATCGCCGTCACGCCAGCCTCGGCCAAAATGTCCTTGGCCTTGGATTTGGTCACGCACAGCGCGGTTAATATCCGCTCGACCGGCACAAAACTATCGCCCGCCTTGGTGGCGATTTTCTCGGCCTCGTCCAGCATCTTGGCGGTCTGGGTGTCTATATATACCTGATCCCCCGCTCCGCTGACCTTGGGCAGCTTATCCACGGCCCGATCGACCGCACTGGCGACAGCGGCGGCGTCGCCCTTGGCGGCTCCGATCAGGTTCGCAGCCAGCCCCTCGCTGTCATCCATCAGGGCTTTGAGCAGGTGCTCGGGCAGAATTCTTTGGTGATTTTCGCGCAAAGCGATGGTCTGAGCGGCGGCGATAAACCCACGAGACCGCTCGGTGAACTTGTCTAAGTTCATGGTCGTCTCCTTTTTATAAGCGCCCGCTAAATTCGATGCCCATAAGCGGCACATCGGGGTGCAGGCCTTTGCAATTGAAATGGGAATTGACGCGGCAATTGGCAAGCCCGCCGGGCAGGTTTCGGACGTGATTATTGCAAAAACCTCGCCCCCGTGGCTTGACAGGGGCGGCGGCGGTCGCGAAAGACGCCCCAACCACAGGAGAGCCAACACATGCCCCAACCAGATGACCGCCTGATCGTCGCCCTTGATCTGCCCAACGCGCTGGAGGCTTTGGAACTTGCGCAAAAGCTCGGCGACACGGTGTCGTTTTACAAGATCGGGCTGGGCATGCTGACCGGCGGCGGGCTGGCGCTGGCGGACGAGTTGAAACAGGCGGGCAAACGCGTGTTTCTGGATATGAAGCTGTTTGACATTGGCGCAACCATCCAGAGCGCTGTGCGGGGCCTTGCCCAATATGATCTGGATTTTCTGACCGTGCATGGTGATCCGCATGTGGTCCGCGCCGCCATTGACGGGCGCGCCGAGCGCATCACCAAAATTCTGGCGGTAACAATTTTAACCTCGCTTGACCGCGCCGATCTGGATGCAGGTCTGATCAAAGCCGGCGCGATCAGCGATCTGGTGGTCGAGCGCGCGCACCAAGCGTTTGACGCAGGCGCAGACGGGGTGATCGCCTCGCCCCATGAGGCGCGACTCATTCGCGTCTTGCCAGAGGCGCGGGGCAAACTGATCGTCACCCCCGGCGTGCGCCCGCAAGGTGCTGCAAGCCACGACCAAAAACGCATCGCCACCCCCGCCGAAGCCTTGGCCAACGGCGCGGATCATATTGTGGTTGGTCGCCCGATCTGGCAAGCAGATGACCCACGCGCCGCCGCTCTTGCAATCCAGCGGGAGTTGGCGCAACTCTGAACCCGAAAGGAAACCCCGCTCATGCACCCCGCCCTTTGCCGCGACTGTCTGAGCCTGATTTCCAAGAACAAACGCTGCCCCAAATGCGGCTCTCCGCGCGTGCTAAGCCATCCCGAACTCAACACATTGACCATCGCCCATATGGACTGCGACGCGTTTTTCGCCTCGGTTGAAAAGCGCGACAACCCGAAAATTCGCGACCAACCCGTTATCATCGGCGGCGGCAAACGCGGGGTGGTGGCGACCGCCTGCTATATCGCACGCATCAAGGGCGTGCGCTCGGCCATGCCGATGTTTCAGGCGTTGAAGCTCTGCCCCGAGGCGGTAGTCATCGGCCCGCGCATGGCGGTTTACGCCGAAGTTTCGCGCGCAATTCGCCAGATGATGGGCGAGCTGACCCCGGCTATCGAGCCTCTGTCGCTGGACGAGGCTTTCTTAGATATGTCTGGCACCGAACGCCTGCACCATGCTCCGCCTGCCCTGATGATGGCCGGACTGGTCCAGCGAATGGAGCGCGAGCTGGGCCTGACGGGTTCCGTTGGCCTCTCCCATAATAAGTTTCTCGCCAAGATTGCCTCCGATCTCGACAAACCACGTGGATTTTCAATCATCGGCAAGGCCGAAACTGACAGTTTTTTGCATGACAAACCGGTCGGCCTGATCTGGGGCGTCGGAAAATCGTTTCAGGCCACCCTCGCACGCGACGGCATTCGCAGCTTCAGCGACCTCTTACGCCGCGAGCGCAAGGATCTGAGCGCGCGGTACGGCACCATGGGTGATCGGCTATGGCATCTGGCGCGGGGGATGGATTACCGGCGGGTTTCCTCAAATGCGCCCATCAAAAGCATCTCCAACGAGACCACGTTTTTTGAGGACACAGGCGCGCTCTCGACCCTTGACGGCCATATCTGGCGCTTGTCGGAAAAAGTCGCCGACCGCGCCAAGAAACGCACGCTGAGCGGACGTGTGGTCACCCTGAAGCTGAAGCAATCCAACCACCAAAGCCTGACCCGACGCACAACCCTTTATGATCCGAGCCAAACCGCCGACCGGATTTACTCCACCGCGCGCATCCTACTTGAAAGCGTGCTGAGCAAAGGACCATTTCGACTGATCGGGGTCGGCCTCAGCCATCTGGAGCCAGCGGAAAGTGCCGAGAGCTTTGGTGATCTGCTCGACCCAGAGGCCCAGGCCCGCGAAAAGGTTGAGCGGGTCGCCGACGAAATCCGCTCCAAATTCGGCGCGGACGCTATCCGCAAGGGGCGATCCTTGCGATAACGCCTGCGCTTCAGCGACGCCGATCACTCCGCGGCCTGCTGCAACGCCCCGCGACCAAGCTCGGTCAATTGCGCCACCACATCGCGCAACATTTGGCAAATCGCAGCAAAATCGTCATTGGGCTGCATGCTGGCCTCATCCATGTAAATCGAGCGATCAATCTCGATCTGGATCGCGTGTTGGCCTCTCGACGGGCGACCATATTTCTGGGTCACATGCGCGCCAGCAAACGGCAAATTGCGCGACACGCGAAGGCCGGCACCCGTAAAAATCTCGTCAACCGCCTCGATCAAATCGGGCAGGCAAGCCGCACCAAACCGATCGCCTAACACGATATCCGGTTTCTTATCAAAGGCATAAGACGTAACCGCCAGCGCCTCATGCGGCATGGAGTGGCAATCAAACAGCAGCGCAAAACCAAACATCTCTTGGCTTTGATCGAGCAATTCCGCCAGTTTATCGTGATAGGGAAAGTAATATTGCTCCAGCCGCTGGCGCGCCTCAAGCATGCTCATCTTGCCACTTCTGATCTCGCGGCCATTGGCCACCACACGGGGAATAACCCCAAGGCCCGATGAGATGCGCGGATTATGTCCGGTCTGGCGCGCACCACTGATCAGCGCAGGATCAAGCTCGTCGGCAGCGCGGTTAAGATCAACGAAAGCGCGCGGAATATCCGTGCTCAGCAGGGGCGCGCCAAACTCCGGCGCGGCGGCAAATAATTGCTCGACAAACGCATCTTCCGACGAGCGGATGGATTGCTCATCCAACTGCGAGCTGCGAATAAAGCTCCACGGATAGCTGCGACCACTATGAGGCGACGCAAACACGGTCGCGGTATTGCGAACTTTCGGCATCGACAAAACAAACGAGGGGCGCGGCATGTTAACCTTTCTGGTCGGCGGGTTTACGAGCAGTCTTTCATTTTAGCAAAACCACTTGAACCCCAAAGCGACTCTCAGTATAGAAGCGCGCGTGGGCGTTGCCACATTCCCACAGGATATGGCAGCGCTCTTGTCATTTCGGGCGTATAGCTCAGCGGGAGAGCACTTCGTTGACATCGAAGGGGTCACAGGTTCAATCCCTGTTACGCCCACCATTTCCCAAACTTGGGAATGGCCGAACAGAATTTCAACGGCGCAAAGTGCGCCGCGACTTAGGAGAGAGACCATGAAGGTCAAAAATTCACTTCGCTCTTTGAAAGCGCGCCACCGCGATTGCCAGATCGTGCGCCGCAAGGGTCGGGTTTATGTGATCAACAAAACCCAGCCGCGTTTCAAGGCGCGTCAGGGCTGATTTCAGCCGCTTGTTATTGTGAAAGCCGCTAAAGGTGATCTTTAGCGGCTTTCTCTTTGCGCGTGGCGTCCTTTTTGGTGCCGCAATATACGTAAGCAGCCTCAGCGGGCTGCGGCTATCTTCGCTCAGTTTGCCTCGGCAATCAGCCGGATCACCGTTTGCCGGTTGAGATAGCCGGTCACCGAAAACCCTCGGGTCTTTTGGAATTTGCGAATTGCACGGCGGGTTTTCTTATCGAAAGTCCCGTCAGGCGGGCCAGCCTTAAAGCCAAGCGTCAACAGCTGCTGCTCCACCAGAATACGCCCCAGACCATTCAGCCGCAAATCCGCCTCAGCCTGTTTCGCCGCATCTATTTCGGCCTGCTTAGCCGCTTGTTTCTGCAATGCCTTCTTGCGAGCTTTGGCCTCCGTGCCAAATGAACCGTTCGCAAACGCATCAATATAACCCTGATAGCTCGCGATGGTATTTTGCGAGCGCGCATCATCCCATGACTGGCGCTCAAGTGGCGAAACCGTGTTGAGCCGCGCCTGTTCTATCGCTGTTAGGCGCGCATCGGCAACATCGGCAAAAAGCCCGTCAGGATAGCGGAATAAATAGCGTCTCAAGCCACGCTCGTCGCCGCTGGCCGCACCGCTTGCTTGCCAATAGGCACGATCAGCGGTCTCCAGAGCACGTTGTTTTTTACGGGCTTCTTCAGCCAGTTGCGCGGTTTTAGTCTCGGCCTGACGACCAATTCTGGTGATCTGGTTATCCAGCAAAAACCCGGTCGGATTGGCCCCGAAAGCCGCTTGCCAATTCCGGATGGCAGCACGGGTTCCACGCCCGAAAATCCCGTCAATGCCGTGGGTATCATAGCCCAGCAAAGACAGGCTTTGCTGGATTGCACGCCGCTCATCGCGCGACAGACGCAATTGATCCTCATTGGCTTTTGCCTGCTCAAGCGGCGTCAATCTTACCTGCCCGTCCAGCCAGTTTTGCGCCTCGACCACATGGTTTCCACGCGGAAAAGCATCAAGATATGCGCGCATCGCGATCTCTGAATTAAGGTCCTGAACCGCCTGCCAATAGCCGTCATCGGCCCCGCCAAAGCCAGCATCCGCCGCCGGGCTGAGCGCTGTCAGATCAGAGACAAAGCCTTGCCCCTTAACCGAAGCCGGAGCCTGCGCCAAAGCCGCCGCAACCCCTACGCCTTGGGCCAGAAAATCGCGTCTGACCGTGAGATCAATATCGACAGGATTGCCAGTGGCCACAAAAACGCCTTGCGGCACATTAAGCGTGCCAATCCCTGATTTCAGCCCAAAACCCAGATCAATTGAGCGCGGCACCGTGGCCAGAAAAATCGCCGCCCCGCCGGGCTTTTGCGCGGCAATATCCATCAGCGCGCCAATGGAAATCCCCATATATCCGATGTTACCCAAATCAGGTCGATCAGCCTCTACCGGCACAAACCAGGTGTCGCGACCTGAATAAACAAAGTGGCCCGCAAGCACGATCACCGTGCGCGCAGCCTCGGGCAATCGTTGCAAATAACGCTCCATCGCCTGACGGGTCTGATCACCAGTCAAATCACGCCCCGACACCACCGCATAGCCCGCACGCCGCAAGGCGGAGGCCGTGTTCAGCACTCTGGGCGCATCATACATCCAACTGGCGCGCTGATAATTACGGTTGCCAAGCACCAGCGCGACATCGGCGGCAAATGTTGCCGACCACGAGAAAACAAGGCCTGCGAAAGACAGGAAAACTACAGATAAAATACGCAACGCTAAAACCCCCAAGCCGATAAAATCAGTCGTAACTCCTCTGATCGTCGATGACTTTGCCATCATTGGGCAGAGACCCCGGAGCCACCAATATCACATCGGCGCGTAATTTCAGAGTCCCAAGTATTGCCGCATCAAACTGCGAAGCATCGGTCTCGGTGGTTTCAATCTCCAAGGTCATCACATCGCGCTGGTCGCGACGCGTGGCAATTACGCGTGCTTTCTGGATGGCAGCGTTGGCCCCAACCAGTGCCGCGACCTGCTCGGGGCGCACGAACATGCCCTTGATCTTGGTCGTCTGATCGGCGCGCCCCATCCAGCCTTTGATGCGCATATTTGTGCGTCCACAAGGGCTTTGGCCCGGCAAAATGGCCGAAAGATCGCCGGTGGCGAACCGTATCAGCGGATAGTCCGGGTTGAGCGAGGTCACCAAAACCTCGCCCACATCGCCCTCTTTCACCGGATTGCCAGTGCCGGGGGTGACAATCTCGACCAACACGCCCTCATCCACGATCATGCCATCAAGGGCCTCGCTTTCATAAGCGATGCTGCCAAGATCGGCGGTGGCGTAGCCTTGCAAACAGGCGATGCCACGCTCGGCATATTCGGCGCGAAGCGAAGGAAACAGCGCCCCTCCGCCCACAACCGCGCGCTTAATCGAGCCAAGGTTGACCCCCATCTGATCGGCCTTATCAAGGATGATCTTGAGGTAATCGGGTGTACCAGCATAGGCGGTAACCCCCAAATCATGAGCCGCGCGAACCTGCAATTCGGTCTGGCCTGTGCCTGCGGGAAACACGGCGGCCCCAACTGCGCGCGCGGCGTTTTCAAAGATCATGCCGGCGGGGGTCATGTGGTAGGAAAAGCAGTTCTGCACGATGTCGCGCGCGCCAATGCCGCTGGCGCATAAGAACCGCCCCATGCGCCACCAGTCGTCAGATGTCTGGCCCGGCTCGTAGATCGGGCCGGGGGATTGGAACACATGGGCAAACTCATGGGCGGCACGCGTGGTAAATCCGCCAAACGGAGGGGAGGATTTCTGCGCCTCACCAAGGTTTGACTTTCGCAATACCGGCAACTGCGCGAGATCACCAAGGGTGGTGATGCTGTCAGGATCAACCTCCCCCAGATGACGGGCAAGCCCCGGCGCATGCGCCTTGGCGTTAGCAATCTGGCGCGGCAAGTCACGCGCGAGGTCGGCGGCGCGCTGATCGGCGTTGCGGGTTTCTAAATCGTCAAAAAATTTGCTCATTCATCGACCCT
Source organism: uncultured Rhodobacter sp. (assembly GCA_964413925.1). Lineage (GTDB taxonomy): Bacteria > Pseudomonadota > Alphaproteobacteria > Rhodobacterales > Rhodobacteraceae > UBA5972. The sequence goes on from CAYPUW010000001.1 coordinate 13,308, forward strand.
TTCCAAATTATCTGCGCTCAACGACCGCGGCTTACGCATAGCGTCTCATCAGCTCAGCCAGCGTTTACGGCGGCGATAGGACCGGGTGTTGCGAAAGGATTTTTTCCCTTCCTCGGAAATCCCCAGGTAGAATTCTTTCACATCGGGGTTCTCGCGCAATTCAGCAGAGGGACCGTCCATCACCACGCGACCGCTCTCCAGAATATACCCGTGATCGGAATATTTCAGCGCGACATTGGTGTTTTGCTCGGCCAGCAAAAAGGACACACCTTCCTTTTGATTGAGATCGGTCACGATGCCGAAAATCTCCTCGACCAGTTGCGGCGCAAGACCCATCGACGGCTCGTCCAGCAGGATGGTTTCAGGCTTTGACATTAGCGCGCGCCCGATGGCCAGCATCTGCTGCTCACCGCCGGAGGTATATCCGGCCAGCGATTTATAGCGCTCTTTGAGGCGTGGAAAATAGGCATAGACCTTTTCAAGCTCGGCGGCGATTGCCCCGGCCCCGTCTTTACGCGTGAACGCGCCGGTCAGCAGGTTTTCCTCTACCGTCAGATGCTCAAAACAATGGCGGCCTTCCATGACTTGAATGACACCTCGACGCACCAGCTCGGCTGGATTGAGGCGACCCACATCATTGCCACGATAGCTGATCGTGCCTTTGGTCACCTCGCCGCGCTCTGACTGCAAGAGGTTGGAGATCGCTTTGAGCGTGGTGGTTTTCCCGGCCCCGTTCCCCCCCAGCAATGCGATGATCTTGCCCTTTGGTACCGACAGGCTGACGCCTTTGAGCACAAGGATCACATGGTTGTAGATCACCTCGATATTGTTGACATCAAGGATGATTTCGGGCGTGGTTTCGGTTTGTTCGGCAACGCTCATGAAGATGGTCCGGTTTATGTTCAGGCTGGGCCAGCCCCCGATTAAAGGGCTGGCCCGGTTTTCAGTTCACTGCGATTATTTGCAGGTCTGGGTCTGCCAATCAGGCTTGTCGGCGACGTATTTGTCGGCGGCAGCAATCAGCATAGGCCGCACAATGTCGGTCATTGGTGGGATCAGATCCGAGATACGCTTCCATGACGACCCAGTCCACTGTTGCAAGAAGATCGAGCCACCGCCTGCATGGTCTTTGCAGGTCGATATGATCGGCGCAGTAAAGCCCGCAAACCCAAGCTCTTTCCAACGAGCGGCTGTGAGGTCCATAGCCTCCAGACCATCGCGCATGTCAGAGCCGGTGATATTGGCTTTGCCCGATATCTTTTGGGCGAGACGGATGCCTTCGGCAACAACTGCGGCGTTGAGAACACCCCGGTTGTAAAGCACTTTACCCACTTCGCTGCGGTCCTTGACCTGGCTCAGCCCTTTGTCCACGACAAGTTTCAGGATGTCCTGAATTGCCGGGAAATCGGTGCCGTTACCGGACATGTTGGCGGCAATATAGCCCTTGCCAACTTCGCCAACCGGATCAAGGTCAGCGTTGGCGCCAGCCCACCAGTTGCCGATGAAATGGTCCATCGGATAGCGGATCTTGGCGGCTTCTTTGATCGCAGTTGCGTTCATCGCGCCAAAGCCCCACATGATCATCCAGTCAGGCTTTTCCTTGCGCACCTTCAGCCAATGCGAGGATTGCGACTGCATTTCCTTCACGCCAACCGGGAATTTCGCAACTGTGAACCCCATTGTTTTGGAGAGCGCATCAAGCAACGGAATTGGCTCTTTGCCGTAACCCACGTCAAGATAGATAAAGCCGATCTTCTTGCCTTTGATGCCACCGTCTTTGCTGTCGATATATTTAAGGATCGACGACATCTGGCTCCAATATGTTGCCGGATAGTTAAAGCCCCAAGGGAACTTTTCGCCAACTGCCGTAGCCGAAAGACCATAGCCCATGGACAGCACCGGAATCTTATCTACCGGAGCTTTGGGGATCAACTGAAGCGTGATGCCGGTGGAATACGGATTGTAAACCAGCGCGCCATCGCCCTTGGTTGCCTCGTAACACTCAACACCTTTTTGCGAGTTATAGCCAGTTTCGCATTCGGGATTAACGATCTTGAGACCGCCAATACCGCCATCGCGCTGGTTCAGCATAGTCAGATAATCGTTAAAGCCGTTAGCGATGGGGATGCCAGCACCCGCGAACGGGCCGGTACGATAGGTCAGTGAAGGCACATTAAGCGTTTCAGCCGCGCTTATTGGTGCCATCTGCAGGGTTGCAGCCAGCGCAAGCGCGACTGTTCCTGTTGCAAGTTTCTTGAACATTTCTGTCCTCCCATGTTTCGCAAGCAGCGATTGTGCCGCCTACTTCAAAATTGAAACCTCTCTTTTGTGGACGGACCTGTCGGGTTTCAAAACCGGTCCGATATATGTGCAAGCGGCCTAGTAAGGAAATGGCCACACGCGCAATTTTTGTTTCAACATCGACCAGATACGCGCCAGCCCCCGAGGCTCGATGATCAGGAAAAAGATGATCAGCGCGCCGATGATCATAAAGTTGATATGTTCAACCGTAGCCGTATTTATGTCCAGCCCGAACAGTTTCGGCAGCGCACGAAGCACCACCGGCAGCATCCAGATGAAGGCCGCGCCAAGATACGAGCCGACCAAACTGCCAAGCCCGCCGATGATCACCATGAACAACAACAGGAATGACTGGTTGGAGTCAAAGCTCTCAACCTCGGCCGCCCCCAGCCACAAAAATACCATCATCGCCCCGGCCACGCCGCTATAAAACGACGACACCGCAAAGGCCGACAGTTTGGCGTAAAGCGGACGCACACCGATCAGCTCGGCGGCGATGTCCATATCACGGATCATCATCCAAGAGCGCCCGATGCGCCCATGAATAAGGTTAGACGCAATCCACGTCATCACCACCACAATCGACAGAACAATCAGATAGCGGGTAACAGAGGAGGCCTCTGGACCAGTGACAATCACGTTCATGACTTCGCGCCGAGGCACCTCGATCGCTCCGCTGTCGTTGTAATTATAAAGCCACGGAATTCGAATAAACGCCCATTCCAGAAAGAACTGCGCAGCCAAGGTGGTCACCACCAGATAAAACCCTTTGATGCGCAGGCTCGGAAGACCGAAAATCATGCCAATCCCGGCAGCAAAGAACCCCGACAATATAATCAGCAAGATCACGTTGGTGTCGGGAAAAATCGTCACCAGCTTATAGGCCGAATAAGCCCCGACCCCCATGAACGCGCCCGAACCAAGCGAGATTTGCCCAGTATAGCCGGTCAGAATGTTCAGCCCAATCGCCGACAGCGTAAAGATCAGAAACGGGATCATCATCGAGTCGATGAAAAAGTTGCTGCCGAAAATCGGGATAACAATGAAGGCGACAGCGAGATAAAACATGATCGCAATCCGGTCCTGAAGGATCGGAAAGATCGCGCTGTCTTGCTTGTAGGTGGTTTTGAACTGGCCGGATTCGCGGTACAGCATAAGGGTTACACTCTCTCGATGATTTTATCGCCAAACAGGCCTTGAGGACGAAACAGAAGGAAAATGAGGGCGATCACGTAAGCGAACCAGCCCTCAACCCCGCCGCCCAGAAGGCCTCCCCAATAGACCTCAAACAGTTTTTCGCCAAAGCCGATAATCAGCCCGCCGACGATTGCGCCGGGGATCGAGGTAAAGCCGCCAAGGATCAACACCGGCAGCGCTTTTAGCGCCACAATCTGTAACGCAAACGATACATCCGAGCGCGCGCCCCACATAATGCCGGTGGCCAACGCGACAATGCCCGCTGCAAACCACACAATCGCCCATATCTGATTAAGCGAAATCCCCACCGAAAGCGCCGCCTGATGGTCGTCGGCCACGGCGCGCAACGCCCGTCCAATGCGGGTTTTGCTGAAGAAAAATGCCAGCCCCGCCACCAATATCCCAGCGATTACCACGGCGGCGATGTCGATATGCTGCAAGATCAAAATCCCTCCGAACGGCTCAAACTCGGTCGAGCCGGTGGGCAGGCCCAATTGCTCGGTGATCATCGATTTGGTCTCGCCACCAAAGATAAACTGGCCCAGCCCGATCAGGAAATAACTGAGACCAATCGTGACCATGAACAAAATCAGCTCTGACTGATTGACCATGTGGCGCAGCACCAGCCTCTCGACCGCGACAGCCAACAGCGCCATCACTCCGATGGTCAATAACAGTGCCAAATAGGCCGGAACACCCGCCTGATATAGGCCCACAAGCGTCAGTGCCGAAAACACCACCATGATGCCTTGCGCGAAATTAAACACGCCGGACGCCTTGAAAATCAGCACAAAGCCGAGCGCAATCAGTGAATAAAGCGTGCCAGTGACAAAGCCCTCCCACAGCACTTGCAAAAAGAAATCCGGCGTACTGATCATGTCGGCAAACGGCGCTATGAAGATTTGGTAAAGTAAGTCCATCAGCTTGGGACCCCCAGATAAGCGTCGATAACCGCTTGATTTCGTTGAACTTCGGCGGGAACCCCGTCGGCGATTTTCTTGCCGTAATCCAGCACCACCACCCGGTCGGCAAGGTCCATGACCACGCCCATATCGTGCTCGATCAAGGTGATCGTGGTGCCAAACTGGTCGTTCACGTCAAGAATATAGCGGCTCATGTCCTCTTTTTCCTCGACATTCATGCCCGCCATCGGTTCATCGAGCAACAGCAAGGACGGCTCGGCAGCCAGCGCGCGACCAAGCTCAACCCGCTTTTGCAAGCCGTAAGGCAACTGGCCCGCAGGCGTGTGGCGGATGTGTTCAAGCTCCAGAAAATCAATGATCTCCTCAACGGCGCGCCGGTGCTTGATCTCTTCATTCATCGCCGGACCATAACGCAGCATCTGCCAGATAAACCCTTTGTTCATCTTTAACGCGCGCCCTGCCATGATATTATCCAGCGTGGACATGCCCGAAAACAGTGCAACATTTTGAAATGTCCGCGAAATCCCCGAGACCGCCGCATGGTAGGGCCGCATGCGCGAGCGGGTTTCGCCGCGAAAGGTAATCTGGCCTTCCTGCGCATGATAAAACCCGTTGATCACGTTCAGCATCGAGGTCTTGCCCGCGCCGTTCGGCCCGATTATGGCGCGAATTTCGCCCTCTAGAATATCAAACGATATATCCTTGATCGCCGTCACCCCGCCAAACCGCAGGGTGATATTCTTAACTTCCATCACCGGCCCGCCGATGGTGCGCCCGTCCGCTGTGGTGGTGGTTTGATCAAAACTCATGCGGCTATTGCCCTCCGGGGGAATGTTTTGGCAGCGCGAATAGTGAGCGTCGCCGAGATCGAGCCTTTGCGCCCATCCTCATACGTCACCTCGGTGTTGGTGAAAATCTCGTCCACCTCTCCGTTCAGCGCCCCGATCAGATCGGCATATTTCTCGTCGATAATCCGGCGGCGAACCTTGCGGGTGCGGGTCATTTCCCCGTCATCTGGATCAAGTTCCTTGTGCAAAATCAAGAATCTGTGGATCTGACACCCGTTCAGCATCACATCATCGGCAAGCGTGGCATTGACCTCCTCAATATGGTGCTGGATCACGTCCATGACCCGCGCATGACCGGCCAATTCCTGATAGGACGAATAGCTGACATTGTTGCGCTCGGCCCAATTACCAACCGCGCTGAGGTCGATGTTGATGAACGCTGTGCATTTGTCGGTTCCGGCCCCAAACAGCACCGCTTCCAACACATCCGGGTAGAACTTGAGCTTATTTTCCACATATTTGGGCGCAAACAGGCTCCCATCGGCCATTTTACCCACATCCTTGGCCCGGTCGATAATCTTGAGATGCCCCGAGCTTTCGTCGATATAGCCCGCATCCCCCGTGGCAACCCAGCCCTCGGCATCCTTGGTCGAGGCTGTGCTTTCGGGGTTTTTGTAATATTCAACGAACACGCCGGGCGAGCGGTAATAGACCTCGCCATTATCGCCGATCTTGATCTCGACACCGGGGGCCGGCACGCCAACCGTGTCGGCACGCACCTCGCCATCAGGCTGGATCGTGATGTAAACCGAGGCCTCGGTCTGGCCGTAAAGCTGCTTGAGATTGATCCCGAGCGAGCGGTAAAATTCAAAAATCTCCGGCCCGATCGCCTCGCCCGCGGTATAGCCAATGCGAACACGGCTCATGCCCATGCGGTTCTTGAGCGGGCCGTAAACCAGAATATTGCCGAGCGCATATTTCAGCCGGTCACCAAGAGCCACCGATTTGCCGTCAAGAATATCGCCGCCGACCTTTTTGGCATGGTCCAAAAAATAGTTAAACATCCGGCGTTTGGTCTTTCCGGCATCCTCCATGCGGATCATCACCGCCGTCAGCACACCCTCAAAGAACCGTGGAGGTGCAAAGAAATACGACGGCCCGATCTCGCGCAGATCGTTTTGCATGGTGATCTCGCTTTCGGGGCAAGAAACGCAAAACCCGGTCCAGTAACATTGGCCGATCGAAAAGATGAAATCACCGACCCACGCCATCGGCAGATAGGCCAGCACGCTGTCGCCGACGTTCAAATCATCAAACTCCGACGATGATTTCGCCGATTCGATGATATTGCGGTTGGAGAGCACCACACCCTTGGGCTTGCCGGTGGTGCCAGACGTATAAAGCATAACGCAGGTGGTGTCGTAGTTTTGCACAACCTCCCGCTTGGCCAGCACCGGCGAAAGCCGCTCTCGCGCGGCCCGGCCCTCTTTTTGAATATCCTTCAAGGCATGCAGGGTCGTGTGGTCATATTTGCGCATACCACGCGGCTCCAGATAGATGATCTGCTCAAGCGCCGGTAGTTTATCCTGTATTTCCAAAACCTTATCGACCTGCTCTTGATTTTCGGCAATCACATATCGCGCCGTGCAATGGCCCAGAACATAGCCCATCTCATCGGCAACCGCATCTTGATAGAGGGGAACCGGCACCGCGCCAACTTTTTGGGCGGCAACCATCGACCAATAAAGCGCGGGGCGATTGCGGCCAATAATCGCCACATGATCGCCGATCTCAACACCAAGCGCCAAAAACCCAAGCGCCAGCGCAGTGATTTCGTCCTCAAGCTCGGCCCAGCTCCAGCTTTGCCAGATGCCAAACTCTTTTTCACGGTTCGCAGCCTTGTCACCCATCTCGCGCGCATTACGCGCCAGCAGTTTGGGGACAGTATCCAGATCACCCGAGGGCGCTGTTTGTGCGGTCAAATTCATTCCTCCCCTTCGCTGGGCAGACGCCAGCGTACGATTCCGCCAAACGAGCGAATCCGTGATAGTCTTGACCCGTCTTTGGTGCAGGTCAATTGCTTCATGAGTTTTTCGCAATTGTATCCAATTGTAACAAGTCACGTCTTCGCTATCTGGTGCTGGTCAAACCGGCCTTGGCAATGGTAGCGATGGACGCGAAAGGGGCGATCTTGTGGCGCATGGTGCAAATAAAACCTCGGCACTCACCCGAGCCGGTCTGAACCTGATCCAGCAGGCCTTGTCGATTTATGACGGCGATCTGCGCTTGGCGCTGTGCAATAGCCGCTTTCAGGAAATGTTCGGCCTGCCCGAGCAACTAACCACGCCGGGAGCGCTGTTTTCCGACACCATCCGCTTTTTGGCGGAATGCGGAGATTACGGCCAAATCGACGATCTGGACGAGTATGTTGCCGAAAAAGTCCAACAAGCACTGGCGTTCAAACCGCATTATGTGGAGCGCGAGCGCGCCAATGGCCGTACGATTTCGGTCGAGGGCAGCCCACTCCCACAAGGCGGCTGGGTCACGGTTTACACCGATATTACCGCGATAAAACGCCAAGAGGCGCTGCTACGCAGCCATTCCGCCCATCTATCCGACCAGCTATTAAGCCACTCCGAAGATCTCGCGCGCGCCAACCGCGAGCTGGCCGCAACCATCGCCACGCTTGAGGAAACCAAGCGCCACCTGACCGAAAGCGAGGCCCTGACCCGTACCACCACCGAAATGATGCCCGCCCATATCGCCCATATCAGCCTTGACGAGGTCTACACCTATTCCAATGGCCAGTTGCGCTCAGTCATGCCCGACGGCCCGCCCGAGGTCGAAGGCGAGCGCGTCAGCCGCGCGCTTGGCGGCGAGATATATCCCATCGTCAAACCCTATTTCGACAACGCCTGCCAAGGACAACCCAGCGTGTTTGAGTTCTCTCATTCCGAAGGGGCGCGGCGCTGCCGTGTCGCCCTCACGCCGGGGCGCGGAGCGGACGATAAGGTCAATGGCGTCTATGTCATGTCGATGGATATCACCGACGAGGTGCAAGCGCGCGCGGCCCTGATGCAGACCCATAAACGCGAACTTGCCGCCCAGCTCACCAGCGGTCTGGCCCATGATTTCGCCAATCTTCTGACCATCATTCTCGGGCTTCAAGGCCAGCTTGAAAAACAGCCCGATCTTGGGGAGGATGCGCGGGAGCTGATTTCCACCACGCGCGCCGCTGCCCTGCGCGGCGGGGTTTTGCTCGACCGTTTGTCCAATATTTCAGGCCAGCGCGACCTGCATCCAACCTCGACCGATCTGGCGGAATTATTCCGGGATATCGGGGCCATGGCGTCGCCCTCGCTGCCGGACCTGACCGAGCTTTCGCTGGATTGCGGCACGATGAAACGTCCGGTCATTCTGGATAGCGGCTTTTTTCAAGACGCGCTGTTGAACCTTATTCTCAACGCTCGCGACGCCATCGGGCCGGGGGGCGGGGCGATCCGGGTGCGGGCCTCGGCTTTGCGCGACACTTGGCTTGAGTTGAAGGTCCGCGATACCGGCGCAGGGTTCTCGCCCGACGCGCTGATGCGAGGGCTGGAGCCGTTTTACACCACCAAGCGCAATGACGAAGGCTCGGGCCTTGGCCTCTCGATGGTTTACGATTTCGCCCAGCTTTCGGGCGGTCTGGTCAAGCTCGCCAATAGCGTCACAGGCGGTGGGGTCGTGACCATGCGCTTGCCGCTAAAATATGGTCAGGAGCCAACCGCGCCACGGCTGGTCTTGCTGGTCGAAGACAGCCCCGAAATCCGCACCAACCTACGCGAAATGCTGCGCGATCTTGGCCATAGCGTGCTGGAGGCCTCAAGCGCGGAAGAGGCCGAATCCCTCGCCCAAATCCCCGAGATCGACACAGTTTTGACCGATATCACCCTTAACGGCAGCAAAACCGGGCTTGATCTGGCCCGCGCGCTCAGACGCGCACACAACCCGTCACGGGTATTTTTGATGACCTCGCGCGCAGCCAATGACGAAATCAGGCGCGCCGCAGAACAAGAATTCCCGCTGCTCAGCAAACCGTTTTCAATCGCCGAGCTGACCGGATTTCTAGAGGCCGACCACATATCATGACCGACAAATCCCCAGCACATGCGCCCATGGTCGCCATACTCGATGACGAGCCGCAAATCCGCCTGATGCTATCGGACGCCCTGCAAGACGCCGGATTTCGCACCGCCAGTTTCGGGCGTGCGACCGAGTTTGAGGCCGCTCTTGCCACCTTGTCACCCAGCATTTGTCTGGTGGATCTCGGCCTGCCAGACAAAGATGGGTTGGCGTTGGTGCATCGCTTGGCGCTGGAAAGCGGCGCGGCGATCATCATCATTTCTGGGCGCGCACAAGTGCAAGACAAGGTCACGGGGCTGGAGCTTGGGGCGGATGACTACATCATCAAACCGTTTGATCCCGCCGAGGTGGTGGCGCGGGCGCGCGCCCTGTTGCGTCGGGGCCGCGTGGTTGAAATCAGCGCGCCAAACACCGCCAAATTCGCCGGCTGGACCGCGCGCTTTGAGCGCTTCACACTGGAGGCCGCTGACGGCGAAATCATCCCCTTCAGCCAAGCCGAAGGCGAGGTTCTGCGCCTGTTTCTCAACGCCCCCAACCGGCTGATTTCGCGCGCGCAGATGCAAGAAAGCCTTGGCGGTCTTGCAGGCGAAAGCTTTGATCGCGCGATGGATGTTCGCGTTTCACGCCTGCGCACCAAGCTGCGCGAAGACCCAAAAAACCCCAAACTTATCAAGACCATATACGGGGCTGGCTATATATTTCTCGGCGAGGTTGATTGGTCCTGATGCCGCATATTTTTTGATTGAACGCACGCGCAAAAACTTGCTAAAACCTCATCATGAACGCTTTCAGCATTGCATATTTCGGCGTGGTCTGCGCCCTGCTCGCTTATGGCGCGCCGTTTCTGCAAACCACATTCCGGCGCGTCTTATTCGGCCTCTGCACCGGCCTGATCGCCGCCGTTTTGATGCCGCTCATACGCAGCTATTTTTTCTAAGCACAGCCTAAAATTCAGCGCCAATTCACTCCGCCGCCAGCGAGCTGTCAACTTTCTCAACCCTGACAGCGGAAAACTTGAACTCGGGAATTTTACCCACCGGATCAAGCGCCGCATTGGTCAGGATATTGGCCGCAGCCTCTACATAAGCAAACGGCAAAAACACCATATCCTCGGCCACCGCACGATCCGCGCGCGCCATAGTGACGATGGAGCCGCGCTTGGTGGTCAGACGGATCAATCCGCCCGGATCAACGCCCAGCGCGCGCAGGGTTTTGGGGTGAAGCGAGCAGTTTGCCTCCGGCTCCACCGCGTCCAGAACTCGCGAACGCCGGGTCATCGAGCCGGTGTGCCAATGCTCCAACTGCCGCCCCGTGGTCAGGATCATCGGGTATTGCGCATCCGGCACATCATCGGGCGCAATGATCGAAGCGGGGGTAAATTTCGCCCGCCCTTCAGGCCGCGGGAACCCGTCGCCAAACACAATCGCCTGACCGGGATCAGTTGGCGACAGCGACGGATAGGTGACCGTCTCGCGCGTCAACCGCTCCCAAGTGATGTTATCGAGCGACTTCATGCTTTGCTTCATCTCGGCGAAAATCTCCGACGGATGGTTGTAATTCCAGTCCAGCCCCAGCCGCTGCGCAAGCTCGGTGGTGATGCGCCAATCCTCGCGCGCCTCGCCGGGAGGGGGAACCGCCTGACGTCCCATTTGCACCTGACGGTTGGTGTTGGTGACGGTGCCGGTCTTTTCGGCAAACGCGCTCGCAGGCAAAATCACGTCAGCATAATTGGCGGTTTCGGTGAGGAAAATATCCTGAACCACCAGATGATCAAGCGCCGCCAACGCATTACGCGCATGTTCCACATTAGGGTCGGACATGGCGGGATTTTCACCCATAATATACATGCCGCGAATATTTCCCGCATGAACATCATCCATGATCTCGACCACGGTCAGGCCCTTTTCGGCAGAAAAATCATGCTCTGATTGCCAAATTTCGTTAAAGGCCGAGCGCACGCCATCATCGGTAACAGATTGATAATCCGGCAAAAACATCGGGACTAACCCCGCGTCAGAGGCCCCTTGAACATTGTTCTGGCCTCTGAGCGGATGCAGGCCGGTTCCGGGGCGACCAACTTGGCCGCACATCAGCGCCAGCGAGATCAGGCAACGCGCATTATCAGTGCCGTGAATATGCTGGCTGACCCCCATGCCCCAGAAAATCATCCCGGCTTTGGCGTTGGCAAATATACGCGCCACTTCGCGCAGTTCACCAGCCGAAATACCACAAATCTCGGCCATATTTTCTGGTGTAAAATCAGCAAGATGGGCCTTTTGCGCCGCCCAGTTTTCGGTATAGGCCGCAATATATTGCTGGTCGTAAAGGTTTTCTTCAATAATTGCCTGCATGATCGCGTTTAACATCGACACGTCTGTTCCGGGCCGGAATTTCAGCATGTTGGTGGCATAACGGCCCAGCGCCACGCCGCGAGGGTCCATCACGATCAGTTTGCCACCGCGCTTGGTGAACTGCTTGAAATAGGTTGCCGCGACCGGATGATTTTCGATCGGGTTACAGCCAATGACGATCGCCACATCGGCGTTCTCGATCTGGTTAAAGGTGGCAGTGACCGCACCAGAACCGATATTCTCCATCAGCGCTGCCACGCTGGAGGCATGGCAAAGCCGTGTGCAGTGATCAACATTATTGTGACCAAAGCCCTGACGGATCAGCTTTTGAAACAAATAGGCCTCTTCATTGGTGCATTTGGCCGACCCAAACCCGGCAACGGACCGCGCGCCTTTTTGGTCGCGCAGACGGGCAAGACCAGAGGCAGCAACCTCCATCGCCTCCTCCCACGAGGCCTCGCGAAAATGGGTCAGCACATTGCCAGGGTCCACATTCAGCCCCTTGGCAGGTGCATCATCGCGGCGGATAAGCGGCTTAGTCAGCCGGTGCTCGTGGTGGATATAGTCAAAGCCGAACCGACCTTTGACGCAAAGACGCTGCTCATTGGCCGGCCCATCAAGCCCGTCCACATATTTAATGCGCCCGTCCTTGATTTTCAACGAAATCTGGCAGCCCACGCCGCAAAACGGGCAAATACTGGCAACCTCGCGGTCAAAATCAGCGCTGTCGCCGACCTGCCCGGCATCAAGCACACTCGCGGGCATCAGCGCCCCCGTCGGACAGGCCTGCACACATTCACCACAAGCCACGCAGGTCGAGAGACCCATCGGATCATTCATGTCAAAAACGATCTGGCTACCTTGCCCCCGTCCGGCCATGCCGATCACATCATTCACCTGCACTTCACGGCACGCACGCACGCACAGATTGCACTGAATACAGGCGTCAAGATTGACCCGCATCGCCACATGGCTGTCATCCAACAGCGGCACACGCGCGCTGTCAACCGGCGCGAATCGACTGCCGCTCAGGCCTTGCATTTGCGCCATCCGCCAAAACTGCGAGGACTTATCATGCGCCACATCCTGCGGCGGTTGATCCGCCAACAATAACTCCATCACCATCTTTCGCGCGGTATCGGCGCGCGCAGATTGCGATTTGACCACCATCCCCTCGCTCGGCACACGAATGCAAGACGCCGCCAACGTACGCTCCCCATCGATCTCCACCATGCAGGCGCGGCAATTGCCGTCACTACGATACCCCGGCTCACCGGAATGACAAAGATGAGGGATTTCGGTGCCTTCGCGCTTGGCGACCTCCCAAATCGTTTCGCCGGGCTGGGCGGTGACGAGCTTGTCGTCCAATAAAAAAGTAACGGGGTCCGACATAAAAATCTCCGCGAATGGCAGGCGTTACCCACAAGCTTAAACCACGTTTGCAAGCGCGGCAAATCAGATAACCGACATTCAGGCGAGGGATTGCGCCAGACATCCGCTGCGGCAAGCGTTTGCCGATTGGCAAGCCTTCCACCCGGCGCTAGACCAAGGGCAGTTGAAAGGAAAAACCATGCAGCCACATCTTTGGATCCGCGCCGAACAACGAGACAGCGAACAGCGTGTCGGCATTACCCCCGATGGCGTCGTGCGCCTGATGGCGGCGGGGTTTGGTGTGAGCGTCGAGCGCTCGACCTGCCGCGCCATCCCGATTGAGGGGTTTGCCGCGACCGGCTGCACCATCGTTGACGAAAATAGCTGGCCCAACGCCCCCCGTGATGCGGTAATTTTCGGACTGAAAGAACTGCCCGATGACGGCACTCCCCTCCCGCACCGCCACATCATGTTTGGCCATGCCTATAAGGGCCAAACCGACGGGCCAAGCCTGCTGTCCCGGTTTCGCACCGGAGGTGGAGCGCTTTATGATCTGGAGTATCTTACCGACGAAAACGGTCGCAGGGTGGCCGCATTTGGCTATTGGGCCGGGTTCGCCGGGGCCGCTGTCGGGCTGAAGGTCTGGGCCGCACAACAGGCAGGAGACCTCATCGGACCCGCCAAAATTCACCCCTATCCGGGCAAAGATGCCCTGCTCGCGGACCTAAAAACGGACCTGTCGGCAGCTCTCGCCAACGGCGCTACACGGCCAAATGCCATCATCATCGGCGCCTTGGGGCGGGTCGGTCACGGGGCCGGCGATTTGTTGGAGGCGATGGGCCTTGCCGTCACCCGCTGGGACATGGCCGAAACCCAGAAAGGTGGGCCATTCCCCGAGATTCTTGATCACTCTATTTTTGTAAACTGCGTGTTGGCAGGCTCAAATATTCCGGTTTTCGTACCCAAATCCGCACTATCGGCCCCCCGCCGCCTGACTGTGATCGCCGATGTCTCCTGCGACCCGACCAGCCCCTTCAATCCGGTGCCGATCTATGATCACGCGACCACATTTGACGATCCCGTAATTCGCGCGACATCGGGCAAACCACCGCTTGATATAACCGCAATCGACAACCTGCCCTCGATGCTGCCGGTGGAGGCCAGCGAGGATTATGCCGCGCAATTACTGCCCTCGCTACTGACGCTAGGGCAGATCGACAGCGGTGTTTGGGGCCGCGCTCGCGCGATCTTTGATGCGCACGCAGGTGATGTTGCGTGAAGTTCAACAGCATCATTTTTGACTGGGATGGAACACTCTGCCAGACGCTTGGCCTCTGGGTCGAGGGCTATCGTCACGGGCTGAACCAATTGGGAATTCCACTTCAAGACAATGATATTGTTCAAGATTTCCTCCATGACCACGCCCGTCTCGAAACCCAATACCCGAGCCTCAGATATGATGACCTGCTGGCACTGGCGCAGGAGTTCGTGTTCCAGAATATCGCAACCTCGCAGCTTTACGATGGCGTTGCCGCCAGCCTTGATCACTTGGCCAATCTCGGCGTAAAAACCGCGCTGGTCTCCACCAGTCCGCGTCATGTGTTGCTGGCGGGGGTACGTGCGCACGGGCTGGAGCATCGCTTTTCGTTCATCCTTGCCGGAGACGAGGTCGCGCGCATCAAGCCAGATCCCGAACCCTTTCAAACCGCGCTCAGCGCTATCAACGCCACCCCATCTGACACACTGATTATCGGCGATAATCGCGGTGATATCCTCGCTGGAAGGGCCGCCGGGACCAAAACCTGCCTGTTTACACCACACGAAAATCAGACCTATCATGACTTTGACGATTTGCGTCGTACTGGCGCGGATTTCGAAATAGATCACCTCCAGAAACTCCAACCCTGAACGGGAGAGAAAATGCCTAAAATTCATTGGATCGGCACCGGCCTTTCAGCCATTCCGGGGCTTAGACGGCTGATCAAAAACGGCCATGACGTGGTGGTCTGGAACCGGACCCCCGACAAGGCCCGCGCCAGTGTTGGCGATCTGACCGACGACATTCGTGCCTTTTCGATGGAGGCAATCAGCGAGGCGACGGCCAAAGGCGACGTGCTGGTGTCGATGCTGCCCGGCGACTGGCATGTGCCGCTGGCCGAGTTGTGTCTGGACAAAGGCGCGCATTTTGTGTGCTCCAGCTACATCGCGCCGCAGATGCGCGCGCTTGATGATCGGGCGCGCGAGTTGGGCCTCAGCTTGGTCAACGAGGTCGGTCTGGACCCCGGAATTGACCACGTTATGGCCCATTGGCTGGTCGCCGATTATCGTGCGAGCGAAGGATTTAGCCCAGACAACGAGGTCTCGTTTATCTCGTATTGTGGTGGGGTGCCGAAGTTTGAAAACCCGTTTCGCTACAAGTTTTCATGGTCCCCGCTTGGGGTTCTAAAGGCGCTGCGCTCACCCTCGCGTTCAATTTCAAACTTCAAAGAACAGCATGTGGCCCGTCCGTGGGACGCCATCACGACCTATCAGGCTCCGCTGGAGCAGGCCGAAAGTTTCGAGGTTTACCCCAACCGCGACTCCCTCCCGTTCATGGCCGATTACGGCTTTGATCCGGCGTGGCCCGTGCGCCAGTTCGTACGCGGCACCTTGCGCCTGAACGGCTGGGCGGCGGCTTGGGCCGATGTGTTCAAAGAGGTCGAAACCCTGACCGGCCCTGAGGGAGACGCGCGTTTGGCGCAGATGTCCGACCAGTTCTGGGCCGATCATGCCTATGATACCAACGAGCCTGATCGCGTGGTTTTATGCGTATCCTTGAAGGCGGAGCAGGACGGCAAACCGGCCTATCACAAAACCTATGTGATGGACGCATTTGGCAATGAGGCCGGCACCGCGATGGCGCAACTGGTGTCAATTCCGGTGTCGCTGGCGATCGAGGCGGTGTTGCAGGGCGAGATCGCACCGGGCGTAAGCGCCGCCCCGAGTGAGCCGAAACTGGTGTCAAGATGGATGGAGACGGCCGGCGAAATCGCGCAATATTTGGCAGTAGTCGAGGGCGAGCAGGCAGCGCAGAGTTAACCCTCCTGCCACTCGCCGCTGTTCAACCCGTCAATCGACCAATCGCCAACCCGCGCGCGAATCAAGCGCAAGGTGGGCAGACCGACGGCGGCGGTCATGCGCCTGACTTGACGGTTTCGCCCCTCCGAAATTGTCAGCTCCAACCAGCCATCAGGCACGGTTTTGCGAAACCTGACTGGCGGTGTTCGTGGCCAAAGATCGTGCGGAGCCTCCATCGCGCGCGCCTTGGCAGGGCGGGTTTTACCGTCCTTCAACACTACCCCGGCTCGAAGTTTACCCAAAGCCTCCTCGCTTACGACGCCTTCGATCTGCACCCAATAAGTCTTGGGCGTTTTGTGTTTTGGATTAGCAATTTTAGCCTGTAATTTCCCGTCATCAGTCAGCACCAGCAAACCCTCGCTGTCTTTGTCCAAACGCCCGGCCGCATAAACGCCGGGCAGGTCGATGAAATCAGACAAGGTCGGGCGTTTACTGCCCGCAACCCCTTGGTCGGTGAATTGCGACAGCACGCCGAACGGTTTGTTAAAGAGGATAACCCGCGTCATTCATCACCGCCGACGCGCGCCTTGATACGCCGCACAAGCAGCCACACTGCCAGCATCACAGGCGGCACAAGCGCCGCCGCAAGATAGGTC
>CAYPUW010000002.1:0-26279 GCA_964413925.1 uncultured Rhodobacter sp.
ATGGCAAGATGCATAAATCTGTCGATATTGCGCTTTTGCAAGCCGAGCTTGGCGATAGTTGCGGGGTTTGCTGCCAAAAGGTTTCGGAGGCGGAGGTTTTTGCGCGCGGCGGTATCAAGGACGTGCTGGTGTCAAATCAGGTGCGCGATGCTGCCAAGATCGACCGGCTGGCGCGGTTGCCGAATTTTGGCGCGCGCATTATCGTTTGTGTCGATGATCTCGGTAATGTGGCCGAGCTGTCGGCGGCGGCGGTTAAACATGGCAACCAGCTCGAAGTTTTGGTCGAGATTGACTGCGGAGCGGGGCGTTGTGGCGTCGCGGCCGGTCAGCCTGTCGTAGATATTGCCAAGGCGGTTGAGGCAGCCGAAAACCTGAAATTCGCGGGAATTCAGGCCTATCAGGGCGCGATGCAGCATATGCAATCTTATCAGGCGCGCCAAGAGAAAATCGGCATTGCGGTTGATATGGTGGCGCGCTCGGTCGAGATGCTGAAGGCCGAGGGCTTGACTTGCGATATCGTTGGCGGGGGCGGCACGGGGTCTTATTATTTTGAGGGGGCTTCTGGTGTTTTTAACGAGCTGCAATGTGGCTCTTACGCCTTTATGGATGCCGATTATCAGACCATTCATGATCAGGACGGCAAGCCGATTTCAGAGTTTCAGAACGCCTTGTTCATTTTGACCTCGGTGATGAGCCACGCCAAGGCCGACAAGGCGATTTGTGATGCCGGGCTGAAGGCGCAATCGGTGGATAGCGGGCTGCCTTATATCTTTGGCCGTGACGATGTGGAATATATCAAATGCTCTGACGAGCATGGGGTGATCGCTGATCCCGACGGGGTGCTGAAGGTCAATGAAAAGCTCAAACTGGTGCCGGGGCATTGTGATCCGACCTGCAATGTCCATGATTGGTATGTGGGGGTTCGCGCAGGCAAGGTCGAGGTGCTGTGGCCGGTCTCGGCGCGCGGCAAGGCTTATTGATTTCGCCTTCGGCGAGGATATTTGGACCATAAAGAAGGGTGCGTTATGATTGTAGTTCCTGAGAGCGAGATTGCCGGACTGATCGGGCGAGCGGAGTGTTTTGAGGCGGTTGAGCAGGTTTTTGCGGCGATGTCGCGCGGGGATGCCTATAATTTTCCGGTGATCCGCGAGGCAATCGGCCATGCGGATGCGCTTTACGGGTTCAAGTCGGGCTTTGATCGTGCGGGCTTGTCGCTGGGGCTGAAGTCGGGGGGGTACTGGCCGGGTAATGAGGCCAAGGGGATGACCAATCATCAATCGACGATCTTTTTGTTTGATGCCGATAGTGGCAAGGTCAAGGCGATCGTTGGCGGCAATTTGTTGACGGCGCTTCGCACGGCGGCGGCCTCGTCGGTGTCGATCAAGCATCTTGCGCCAAAAGGCGCGCGTGTTTTGGGGATGATCGGGGCCGGGCACCAATCGGCGTTTCAGATGCGTTCGGCAGTTGAGCAGCGTGATTTTGAGCGGGTGATCGGCTGGAATTTCCATCCCGAGATGCTGGTGCGACTGGAGGAAACCGCCTCTGAGCTTGGCTTGCCGTTTCAGGCGGTCGATCTGGATCAGTTGGGGGCCGAGGCCGATGTGATCATCTCGATCACTTCGAGTTTCGATCCTATTTTGAAGGATGCGCAGGTCACGGGTGGTACGCATATTGCCTGTATGGGGACCGATACCAAGGGTAAACAAGAGGTCGAGGCGGCACTGATTGCGCGCGCGACCGTGTTTACCGACGAGGTGGCGCAGGCGATCAGCATTGGCGAATGTCAGCACGCATTTACGGCGGGCACCAAGGCCGAGGACGAGATTTTCGAGCTGGGTTCAGTGATAAACGGCGCCCATCAAGGACGCCGTTCTGAGGGTGAAATCACCTTGTTTGATGGCACTGGCGTTGGTCTGCAAGACCTGGCCGTTGCCTCCGCCGTGGTTGATTTGGCGGTTGAAAAAGGTGTCGCACTTAGCGTTGAGTTCTAAAGAGAACCCGGCGCGACTTTGCTTAAACCTTTGAGGATCGGACAATCTGGCCGATGATCGCCCGCGCAGGCCTCGATCAGATGCGACAGGGTCTCGTGCATCGATTTTAGATCGGTGATCTTGGACTCGATCTTTTCCAGATGCTGGCGCGCGACCATTTTCACATCCCCGCTGGCCCGCTCCTGATCCTCATACAAGGCCAGCAATGTGCGGCAATCCTCGATGGTGAATCCCAGCGCGCGAGACCGCGCCAGAAAGGAGAGCTTGTGGAGTTCGGACTCTTGAAAAGCCCGGTATCCATTGGTGTCGCGAAGCGGTTTGACCAGCCCGATATCCTCGTAATAACGGATGGTTTTTGCAGGTAATCCCGAATGGGAAGAAGCATATCCAATGTTCATCTTACTGTCCTTTCTTACTCTGCTGCCGTTGCGACGAGGGTGGCCTCGGCGGTTGGCATTGCCATGTGGGCCTCTGTTTTCATCACTGGCTTGATGTATTTCAGGCGCAGAGAGTTGGTCAGAACGAAGGTGCTGGAAAGAGCCATCGCTGCTGCTGCCAGAACCGGCGAAAGCATGATGCCCGCAACCGGATATAGCAGACCAGCGGCCACCGGAATAAGCACGACGTTGTAGCCGAATGCCCAAAACAGGTTCTGGTGGATGTTGCGCATGGTGCGCTGGCTGACGTCAAAGGCATTGACCACGCCCTTGAGATCGCCTGACATCAGGACAACATCCGCAGCCTCGATGGCGATGTCGGTGCCAGTACCGATAGCGATGCCCACATCGGCGGTTGCCAGCGCTGGTGCGTCATTGATGCCGTCGCCAACAAAGGCGAGTTTGGCCTTGCCCTCTGAAAGCTCCTCAAGAGCGGCAACTTTGCCCTCTGGCAGAACCTCGGCCACCACCACATCAATGCCAAGCTCGGCAGCGATTGCTTCGGCTGTGCCCCGGTTGTCGCCGGTGATCATGGCAACCTTGAGACCAAGCGCATGCAGCGCCTTGATCGCCTCTGGCGTGGTTTTCTTGATCGGGTCGGCCACGGCAATCACGGCAGCGGCTTTACCGTCAATCGCGGCATAAAGCGGTGTTTTGCCTTTTTTACCAAGCGCTTGGCCAGTAGTTTTCAGTTCCGCCAGATCAATGCCCTCGCGGTCCATCAAACGGTCGGCCCCGATCAGGATCGTGTGACCTTTCACCGATGCACTAACACCAAAGCCGGTGATCGAGTTGAAATCCGTCACCTCCGAGGATGTCAAACCACGAGCCTTGGACGCGCGCACGATAGCCGTGGCGATGGGATGCTCGGAGGTTTCCTCGACCGAGGCGATAAGGCCAAGAACCTCGTCTTCGTCAAAGCCTTCGGAGATGTTGAGATCGGTCAATTCGGGCCGACCTTCGGTCAGGGTGCCGGTTTTATCAACCGCAACGATGGTGGTTTCTTGCAACATTTGCAGCGCGTCACCTTTACGAAACAGCACACCCATTTCAGCGGCGCGTCCGGTTCCGACCATGATCGAGGTTGGCGTGGCCAATCCCATGGCGCAAGGGCAGGCGATGATCAAAACCGCAACACCGGCGATTATGGCAAAGCTAAGCGCCGGGGTCGGGCCGATGATCAGCCAAACAGCAACGGTTATAAGGGCGGTGACCATGACGGCGGGAACAAAGTAAAGGGTGATGCGATCAACCAGTCCCTGAATGGGCAGTTTCGCGCCTTGCGCTTGTTCGACCATCTGGATGATTTGGGCCAGCATGGTGTCGCTGCCGATTTTAGTGGTGCGAAACACCAACGCGCCGGTGCCGTTGACGGTGCCGCCAACAAGCTCGGTCCCTTCGGTTTTCTCAACCGGAGCAGGCTCGCCGCTGATCATGCTTTCGTCAACATAAGACATACCGGAAACGACCTCGCCGTCCACAGCGATTTTCTCGCCGGGGCGCACATGGATCAAATCGCCAACAAGAACGTCCTCGATCGGTAGTTCCAACACCTCGCCGTCTCGTTCAACCCGCGCGGTTTTGGCCTGAAGGCCGACCAGTTTGCGAATAGCTTCGCCCGTGCGGCCCTTGGCTTGGGCCTCCAGCAGACGACCAAGCAGGATCAGAACCACGATCACGGCAGCGGCCTCGTAATAAACGACGGCGGTGCCTGCGGGCAGAATTTGCGGCGCAAATGTGGACACCAGCGAAAAGCCATAAGCGGCCGAGGTGCCAACCGCGACCAACGAGTTCATGTCTGGCGCGCCCTTAAACAGGCTTGGATACCCTTTGGTATAGAACCGAAGGCCGGGACCAAACAGCACTAAAGTTGTCAAAACGAACTGGATCAGGATGCTGTTTTGCAAACCGATTGTTGCGTCTATCCACTCGTTGAAACCGGGGATCACATAGCCGGTCATTTCAATCAGGAACACCGGAACGGCCAGAACTGCGGCCAGAATGGTAAGGATTTTAAGTTTTTTGATCTCGTTGGCTTTACGGTCGGCTTTTTCCGCGTTGTCTGTGCGGTAAACCTTGGAGGTATAGCCCGCATCGGTCACAACCGCGGCAATGTCGGCAGGGCTTAGCGCCCCGGCAAGATAGGCCACCTGAGCGGTCTCGTTGGCCAGATTAACCGACGCGGAGACAACACCCGGAGCGGCTTTTAAGGCGCGCTCGACCCGTCCGACGCAACTGGCGCAGGTCATGCCGACGATCTCCAGCGTGATATCCTCTGTCAGTGCAGGGTATCCGGCATCGGTGATCGTGGAGACCAGCGTGTCGATATTTGCCGGCTCGCTGAACTCGATTTGCGCCGTTTCGGTGGCAAGATTGACGCTTGCAGAGGATACGCCGTCGACGGTTTTCAGTGCTCGTTCGACTCGGCCAACGCAGCTTGCGCAGGTCATGCCCTCTATTTTTAAGGAGGTTTTGTGTATTTCAGCCATGATTCTGGTCCATTTATTGTCTGTTCTTGAGAGCAGATAAAGGTTCCAGAAAGGGGAAGGTCAAGGGCCGTGTGAAATTATTCTGAAATAAACGGCAATCGAGTTGCCGGAGGCGTGTTGCGGCTGCGTGCCGAGCGCACCTCGCCATCGATAATGGTCATGCCAAGGCCGGGAAGATTGCCCTGATGGATGCTCTCCAGCATATCCTTGCCGGGTGAATGTTGCGCCATGTCGATCAGGATGAAATCAGCCGCTTTGCCTGTCTCTATAATACCCGTATCAAGGTCGCGCATTCGCGCGGTGTTGCCAGTGGCAAAACAAAAGGCGATCTCGGCGGGAATATCGCCAAGGCTTGAGAGCATCGAAATCATGCGCAAAATGCCGAGTGGTTGCACACCGGAGCCAGCGGGGGAGTCTGTCCCCAATATGATCCGCTCGGGTTGGCCAAGCTCAAACGCGGTGCGCATGGCCAAAAGCCCCGCGCGCTCGTTGCCATTATGCACGATCTCGATCCCGCGCAGGCAGCTTTCGCAAAGGCAGGTGATTTGATCGTCCGGCAGCGCCGTGTGACCGCCATTGATATGGCCGATAATGTCGGCGTCGGCCTCCAGCACAATATCCTTGTCGATCAGGCCAGAGCCGGGGATCGACGGCCCGCCAGTGTGGATGGTCGATTGAATACCGTATTTGCGCGCCCATTTGACCATCTGTTGCGCGGTCTCGCCGGTTTTGACCGAGCCAAGGCCGACCTCGCCCAACAGCTTGACGCCAGCTTCGGCCAGATCCTTGAAATCTTGCTCGACCATGCCCTCCTCAAGCACAGGCGCGCCTGCATAAACCTTGACGCCAGAAGGGCGAAAGTTTTCGTACCAGCGCTGCGAAGCAATCGCCATCGCCTTGAGGCCGACCACGTCTTTGGGACGGCCGGGCGCATGAACCTCCCCCGCCGAAATCATGGTCGTGACCCCGCCATGAAGACAGGAGTCGATCCAGTTGAGCTGGCTTTGACGCGGAGTGAAATCGCCGATCACCGGATGCACATGGCTGTCGATCAAACCGGGCGCGAGGGTCACGCCGTTTGCGTCAACGATGGTGTGCGCGCGATCGGTATCAAGGTCGCTCTCGGTGCCAATCGCGCTGATCCGGCCATCAAGCGCGATCACACAATCACCGTCCAGAATGGGCTGCTCAAGCTTGCCCGACAAGATTTGCCCGATATTTCGGATGACTAGTTTTTGCGGGGGTTTGGTCATGGCATGGCTCGCTTAAAGAGAGGAAACATGTACCCAAGGTGCCACATTTATCATTCGTGTGCAAACGTTAGTGTGGTGGTGAGTGGGCTGGCTTTACAGCTTGTCCAACAGCTCCGACAAGCGCGCGCTTTCACGGCTGGTCAGATTGGACATGGTCTGACGCGAGACCTCTATCGCCTGCGGGATCATATGGGCAATCAGCGTATGGCCTTGTTTCGAGAGGCAAATCACCAGACGACGGCGATCGACCTGCGAGGGTGTGATCACCAAAAGCTGCTTTTTGTGCAACCGATCAACCACACCTTTGGTGGTAGCCGCATCCATCCCGACCATCCGCCCCAGATGGTTTTGCGACACATCCCCGACCTCTAAAAGCTTGGCCAAGACCGCCAATTGGGTTGGCGTGGTCTCGGGCAGAACCCGCGAAAAAACCTCCAGATGGCGTTGGTTGGCCAGCCGGAGCTTGAAACCGATCTGGGCATCAAGGCGATAGGTTTCAGGCGACGGGGGCGTGGTTTTGTCCATTGGCTATGCGGCTCTTTGTGTTTGGTAATTGATCGGGTCGCAGGCAAGTTTACCCGGTTGAAATCTGAACACAAGCGGCGGCAGAGACGACCCCTATCGCCCGCATCATGTCTTGAAAGGGAAAACTCCGATGGAGTACCTTCAAATCACTCAAGCCAAAGCGGTGTGAGTCTTAAAGCACCTGAACTTATACAGCCGTAAGCCCAATGGTGTTCCCAAGGCCCAATTTGGGCTATATCTTAAGGAATGTGAGTGGCGATTTAACAGCGCCCGCCGGGGGTATATATCAAGCCGATCTCTCACAACCGCCTATATCACCCTTGCCATTTCCAAACAACGCGCCTATATCCCTCTCAACAGCGGCAAGACTGGCTTCCACCCCCAGACTTCCACCGGAAATTCTAACGGGCCGCGCGCCCGTTTTTTTGTGCTTAAAAGAGAGCTGATGACCAACCTTATTGCCAAAACCGCGATAGACAAGCGTCTGGCCGAGATCGTCCAACCCCTGATCGAGGGGCTTGGGTTCGAGCTGGTGCGCCTGCGCCTTATGGGCGGCAAGCACCCGACCTTGCAAATCATGGCCGACAAGCCCGACGGCGGCATCGAGGTTGATGATTGCGCCAAAATCTCCAGCACTTTGTCGGTGCTTTTGGATGTCGAAGACCCGATTGAGGAAGAATACGCGCTTGAGGTTTCCTCGCCCGGCATCGACCGGCCCCTGACCCGGCTCAAGGATTTTGCGGCGTGGGTTGATTACGAGGCCAAGATCGAGACCGATCAACTGATCGACGGGCGCAAACGCTTTAAGGGTCGCTTGCGCGGAACCGAGGGCGATGAAGTGCTGATCGAGATTGTCGAAGGCACGATTGGTCTGAAGTTTGACTGGCTGGTCGAGGCCAAGCTGGTGCTGAGTGACGAGCTTATCTCTGAAATGCTGAAAGCGCGCAAAGTTGCCGGTTTTAACGAGGCCGACTTTGACAAAATAGAAACCGAACAAACCCCTGAAAAGGAAACACCATGAGCATCACCAGTGCCAACAGGCTGGAGCTTTTGCAGATCGCCGATGCGGTCGCGCGGGAAAAAATGATCGAGACCGGTCTTGTGATCGAGGCGATGGAAGAAAGCATGGCCAAGGCGGCGAAATCCCGCTACGGGGCCGAGCTGGACATCCGCGCCCATATTGATCGCAAATCCGGCGAGCTGACCATGACCCGTGTGCGTTTCGTGGTGGACGAGGTTGAAAACCATTTCACAGAGATGACAGTGCGTGATGCGCGCGGCCATCTGGACAACCCAGAGGTCGGTGATCTGATCGAGGATATTCTGCCGCCGATGGATTTTGGTCGTATTGCTGCCCAATCCGCCAAACAGGTGATCTTGCAAAAGGTGCGCGAGGCCGAGCGCGCGCGTCAATATGCCGAGTTCAAGGATCGCGTGGGCGAGATCATCAACGGGGTGGTCAAGCGGGTCGAATACGGCAATGTCATTGTCGATGTGGGCCGTGGCGAGGCTGTTTTGCGTCGCGACCAGTTGGTCAACCGCGAGGGCTTTCGCACCGGCGAGCGGGTTCGCGCCTATATTCGCGAAGTGCGCGAAGAGGTCCGTGGCCCGCAGATTTTCCTCAGCCGTACCGCGCCTGAATTCATGGCCGAGCTGTTTAAAATGGAAGTGCCGGAGATTTATGACGGTATTATCGAGATCAAGGCGGTCGCGCGCGATCCCGGCTCTCGCGCCAAGATCGGCGTGATTTCTTATGACAACTCGATCGACCCTGTCGGGGCATGTGTTGGTATGCGCGGCAGCCGGGTTCAGGCTGTGGTGAACGAATTGCAAGGCGAGAAGATCGACATCATTCCGTGGAATGACGACGCACCAACCTTCCTTGTCAACGCGCTGCAACCAGCCGAAGTGACCAAGGTTGTGCTCGATGAGGACGCCGAGCGTATCGAGGTTGTGGTGCCCGACGAGCAACTCAGCCTCGCCATTGGTCGTCGCGGTCAAAACGTGCGTCTGGCCAGCCAGCTTACCGGCTTTGACATTGATATCATGACCGAGGCCGAAGAATCGGCGCGCCGTCAGGCCGAGTTCGCCGAACGCTCGCAATTGTTCATGGAAACCATGAATGTGGACGAGGTTGTCGCGCAATTGCTGGTCTCCGAGGGTTTTGCCACCTTGGAAGAGGTCGCCTATGTGGACACCGACGAACTGTTGCTTATCGACGGTTTTGACGAGACCACCGCCGAGGAGCTTCAGGCCCGTGCGCGCGAATGTCTGGAAGAAATCCACGCCAAGGCGATTGCCAAGGCGCGTGAAATGGGGGTCGAGGACAGCTTGTTTAATTTCGAAGGCCTCGCGCCCGAAATGTTCGTGGCATTGGCCGAGGATGGCGTGAAAACGCTGGATGATTTCGCCACCTGCGCCGATTGGGAACTGGCTGGCGGCTATACCACCGTCGACGGCGAACGCGTCAAGGATAATGGCTCGCTGGAGAAATTCGATATGTCGCTTGAGGAGGCGCAAAACCTGATCATGACCGCCCGAATTCAGCTTGGCTGGGTCGATCCGGCTGATCTTGTGACAGAAGAAGATGAAACAGAAGGCGAAGGCGGCGAAGAAGCCACAACAGCGGAGGCCGAGGTCTGATTTTTCAGACTTCGGAATTTGCTCGTGACTCGCGGCGGCCGCATCAAAACCAATGAACAAGCTGAACGTCGGTGCATCGCCACCGGCGACAGCAAGCCCAAATCAGAGCTGCTCCGATTTGTGGTTGGACCGGGCAATGCTGTGGTTCCCGATATCGCGGCCAAGCTGCCCGGTCGCGGCATCTGGGTTAGTGCCGAGCGCGCCGCGCTTGAAAAGGCTGTGGGCAAGAAACTGTTTGCCCGCGCTGCTAAACAATCGGTCGAACTGCCACCCGATCTGGTGACCCTGACCGAGAATTTACTGACCCAATATGTGGTCAACCTAATCTCGCTGGCGCGAAAAGGCGGTCTGGCGATCACCGGATTTGAAAAGGTTAAAGAGGCGGTCACGGAAGGCTCCGTTGCCGTTCTGCTACAGGCTGTTGACGGATCAACGGCACAAAAGGGCAAAATTCGCCCACCAAACGGCGCAAATGCCCTGATTTCCTGCCTTTATGGCCGCGAATTGGGTTTGGCATTCGGTCGGGAAAATGTGATACATGCCGCGCTTGGCGCTGGTGGACTCACGCAACGTATTGTAGAGGAAGCGTCAAAGCTGGCACGCCTCCGCAAGATTGAGGCCTCAAAGCAGGCCGACGCATCCGGGGTGTCCCGGAACAAGAAGGTGTAAAAGACGAATGAGCGATTCCGACAATAAAACCGGCAAACCCCTTGGCCTGCGCAGTGGCGGCGACCGGAGTCATGTCCGTCAGAGCTTTTCCCACGGGCGGTCAAAATCCGTTGTGGTCGAGAAAAAACGCAAACGTGTGGTGATCCCCAAGGCGGGCGCGGTTCCCCCTTCGGCTGCGGCCTCTAATCTGGTTGGCAACAAAGCCTCTGCGGCCACGCCGTCGCGACGCCCTGCTGGCATTACCGACGCTGAAATGGCCCGCCGGATGGCAGCCCTGAAAGCTGCCAAAGCCCGCGAGACCGAAGAAGCCGCCCAGCGCGAGGCGGAGACTGCCAAACGCGAGGCGGAACGCAATGCAAGGCGTGCCGAAAAAGAAGAAAAAGAGCGCGAAGTTCAGGAACGCGCAGATCGCGCCCGTGAAAAAGAAGAAGAAGAAAATCGCGCTGTTGCCGCCGCCAAAGCCGCCAAAGAACAAGCCGAGGCCCCCGCTGCACCTGTGGAGCCAGTCAAAGCCAGCGAACCGCGCGCCGCTGCACCCATGCGCTCGCCTCTGGCCAGCAAACGGCCGGATCGCGCCAAGGAAGAGCCTAAAAAGCAACGCAACAAAGGGGGCGATGATCGTCGCCGCTCTGGCAAGCTGACCATCAATCAGGCGCTCTCGGGGCGCGATGGCGGGCGGCAACGCTCAATGGCGGCGATGAAACGCGCGCAGGAACGCGAAAAACGTAAAGCTATGGGCCAGACCCAAGAGCACGAAAAAGTTGTGCGCGACGTTCAGGTGCCAGAGGCAATCACCGTTCAGGAGCTGGCCAACCGCATGGCCGAACGTGTCGCCGCCGTGGTGAAAACCCTGATGCAAAACGGCATCATGGCGACCCAGAACCAAACCATTGACGCCGATACCGCCCAGCTTATTGTCGAGGAATTCGGCCATAAAGTGGTGCGTGTCTCTGACGCCGATGTCGAGGATGCGATTGATCAGGTCGATGATGCGAATGAGGATTTGCTCCCGCGCGCGCCGGTCATCACCATCATGGGCCATGTTGACCACGGCAAAACCTCGCTACTGGACGCTTTGCGCAAAACCAACGTTGTTTCCGGCGAGGCTGGCGGTATTACCCAGCATATCGGGGCTTACCAGATCACCACCGATGACGGCACTTTGCTGACGTTCCTTGACACACCGGGCCACGCGGCCTTTACGTCCATGCGCGCGCGTGGTGCACAAGTGACTGATATCGTTGTTCTTGTGGTCGCCGCCGATGACAGTGTGATGCCACAAACAATCGAGGCCATTGCCCATGCCAAGGCCGCAGGCGTACCGATGATCGTTGCCATCAACAAAATCGACCGCCCCGGCGCCGACCCCAACAAAGTGCGCACCGAATTGCTGCAACACGAGGTTATCGTCGAGCAAATGTCCGGTGATGTTCTGGATGTCGAGGTCTCTGCAATCACGGGTCAGGGGCTGGATAAGCTGCTTGAAAACATCGTGCTGCAATCGGAATTGCTGGAATTGAAAGCCAACCCTGATCGCGATGCCGAAGGGGCCGTAATCGAGGCCAAGCTTGATACGGGTCGTGGCCCTGTCGCCACCGTTCTGGTGCAAAAAGGCACGCT
Source organism: uncultured Rhodobacter sp. (assembly GCA_964413925.1). Classification (GTDB taxonomy): domain Bacteria; phylum Pseudomonadota; class Alphaproteobacteria; order Rhodobacterales; family Rhodobacteraceae; genus UBA5972. The sequence continues at coordinate 11,628 of CAYPUW010000002.1, forward strand.
GAAAAAAGGCGATATCTTCGTGGTTGGCGAACAATGGGGCCGGGTTCGTGCCCTGATCGACGACAATGGCGATCGTGTCAACGAGGCCGGACCATCCTCGCCGGTCGAGGTTTTGGGCCTTAATGGCACGCCAGAAGCGGGCGATGTTTTGAATGTTGTTGCCGACGAGGCCGCCGCACGCGAAATCGCCGATTATCGCCATCAACTCGCCAAAGACAAAAAAGCTGCTGCCGGTTCGGCCACCACGCTTGACCAATTGCTGGCCAAGGCCAAGGCCGACCAAGACGTTTCTGAATTGCCGATTTTGGTGAAATCCGACGTTCAAGGTTCTGCCGAAGCCATCGTTCAGGCGATGGAAAAGGTCGGCAATGACGAGGTTCGGGTGCGGGTTCTGCATTCCGGCGTTGGCGCGATCACCGAAAGTGACGTGACCTTGGCCGAGGCTTCGGGTGCGCCGATTATTGGCTTTAACGTGCGGGCCAACGCGCCAGCGCGGGATTCGGCGCGTCAAAAAGGCGTTGAAATCCGGTATTATTCAATCATTTACGATCTGGTTGACGATGTGAAGCAGGCGGCAAGTGGCCTGCTATCGGCGGAGATCAAGGAAACCTTCATCGGGTACGCCTCGATCAAAGAAGTGTTCAAAATCACCGGAACCGGCAAAATCGCTGGCTGTACCGTGACCGAAGGTGTTGCGCGCCGCGAGGCCGGGGTGCGCCTGTTGCGCGACAATGTGGTGATCCACACTGGCAAGCTCAAAACCCTCAAACGCTTCAAAGACGAGGTGAAAGAGGTTCAAGGCGGGCAGGAATGCGGCATGGCGTTTGAGAATTACGAGGATATCCGCGAGGGTGACGTGATCGAGATTTTCGAAACTGAAGAGATTGAACGTAGCCTATGATGTAGCTAGGGTAAGAGAAACCACGCTCTGTGGTGTACTCTTTGCCCTAGTTTACGAAGGACTTCATGCCCAAATCTCCTCCGCCAGATCCCGGCGACGCAAATTCAGCCCCGCGCTGGCTAGCCGGAATGCGCACAAGCGAGGTCGATGGCGATCACATCCAGAAACCGCGCGGCTTTTACGTCAATTACGACAAATTCGCCGCGGTCTATTCGGCACGCGGCAAAAAACGGCTGGTAGTGGCGTTTGACAACCTCTCGTCGGTCAATGACGACAGCCTCGCGCGCGAGACTTGGGGCGACAAATTCTATCGCGACAACAACTATTCCAGCCTCGGCATCCTCTCGTTTGACGCCAACTGGTATCGCGACGAAGTGCTGTTTGACTATCTCGAAGGGCTGTGTGCGCAAGGTTTCTTCAAGCAATTCAAACACGTAGTGTTCACCGGCACCTCGATGGGGGGATATGCCGCCTGCGCATTTTCCTGCCTCGCGCCGGGGGCAACCGTGATCGCCTATTCGCCGCAATCGACCCTGAAAAAAGATCTGGTGCCGTGGGAAAAACGCTTTAATCGTGGCCGCCGCCAAGATTGGTCGGGCCGCTATCAGGATGCAGCAACAAAAACCGGCGACGCGTCAAAAGTGTACCTCTGTTATGACCCATATATGGAGGGCGACAAGCGTCACGCGGACCGGTTTTCGGGCAACAATATCGTGCATCTCCCTTCAAATTACGTCGGCCACAAAACCGTAGTGTTCCTGCGCCGCGCCGAGATTTTGAAACAGGTGACCGCACTTTGCATGGAAAACCGCATGACGCCCGCGCGGTTTGCAGCACTTTATCGCCAGCGCCGCCTGCTGCCGTGGTATTATTTCGGCCTGATGGATTTGGCGCTGGAGCGCGACCATCGAGGTTTATCGGATCGGATTATTCGCGCGGCAGAGGTTGCATCCGGCAATGTTAACCTTGAGAAAATCTTGCGAAACCGGCGTAAAAAATTCTGGGAAGAGCAAAAAAATTTACCGGCAGGTCGGGAGAAGTAACCCATGAGCGGCTGCTTTTTGGTGTCTAGAAATGACGGTCTTGGCGCGCGGTTGTTGCCGATAATCTCGGCGCTGCGCTTGGGGCGCGAGCTTGGTATTGCGACCAAAATCCATTGGCCGGTTTTGTTTGAGGGGACGCATAATACCGGCGAATTTGCCAGCTTGTTCAGCGAGGAATTCATTCGCGATCATTTCTTGTCGGACGCCGAGCACAAGGTTCTGAACGCGCGCGCCGCACCGATCGAGACAGCTTTAAAGCTCAAGCCTGAAGCTTTGCAAGCCGAAATCATGCGCGGCAAGAACTTTGCTTTTTCAATCCCCATGAATAAAACCCAGTTGATTTCAGAAAGTGACGAAGAGGTATCCAAGCAATACGGGCAGGCTATCTCGTTGATTTCATTTCATGAAACCGTGCACACCTATATGGAGAAGATCGACCGGGTGTTCGCCGCCGCCCCGCCCGTCGCCTATCATGTTCGCCACGGCGACCTGACCCGGCATTATCGCACACGCGGGAAAATCTGGGCCTCCAAGTACATTCCCAACGAGATTTATCTGGAGCATATGCGGCTAAGTCAGTCCGAAACTGGCGCACACTCTCTGATTTTTGGCGACTGCGCGCAAGCGCTGGGCTGGCTGAAAAACCATCATCCGGCAGCAATGCTGATCGGTGATTTGATCGCGCTTGATCAGGTAAATTCGTTGCAGCGGGACTTTCTCGAGCTTTACGCCATGTCGCGCGCCGCCAAAATTGTTGCGCCAAAGATGAGCGGTTTTTCCCAGATGGCCGGAGCTATTGGCGAGATTGAGGTGCTGGATATATTAGAGGTCACGCCGCGCGCGCGACTAAACGCGGCCTTTGCCAATCTGACCGACCGACTGGAAAACGACCGCAAGAGTTTCTCCAATGACGGCGATGCGGCCCAATGCCTTGGTCATCTGGTCCCGCATCTGGGCAAATCAGGCCATGCTGACAAGGCGATACAACTTTTGTCAGGCGAGATTGAGCGCGGCAACACGGTGCCGTTTTTGTACCTTTTGTGGGCCGACCTCGCCTATAAGGCCGGCGATAAGCCCGAGCTGAGTGCGCTCTCTGCCAAAAGCCGCGACGCGATGTTGTTTGAGCGCAGCGTTTTTGCCGAGACCGACGCGATGAATGCGCTGCTTGAATTAAACAGCGACAACACGACGGCTGCGACCGCCCTTCTGCGCCGCGCTGCATGTCTTGCGCCGTTTGGCAGGCATACTCGCGATGGTGTTAGTCAGATGTTTGCAAGGCAAGATGCTGATTTAACATACTTTTATCCGATTGATGTAAATATTTTACAAGCTAAAGGACTCACGAAAGGCCTGACGCCCTCTGGTCACCTGGCGTTTGATATGCGGATGTTTTGCTGGGAAGTGCGGTATTTTCTGCTCGGCACCATGCTCAGAACTCTGACCACGGGCGGCCTTGCGCGGCTCATGCAGGACGCGATCAGCCGGACGATTTCGCACTATACTGGCCGCGATGACGGGCTGGTTTTGTCACTTGAAAGCTTTCGCACGCTGATTGAAATGGAGGTTGGCGATCAGGATCTGGCCTTGGATAGTGCGCGCAAGCTGGCGACACAAAACCCCGACAATCGGATGGCTTTGCAGCGCTATGTTCTGAACCTGCGCAAATCCGGCGATCTTGAAACCAGCGCTGAGGCCGCCGAGCGTCTGGTCGAGATGGCGCCTGGCATTGCCTGTTATCACGGCCTGCTGGCGGATATTTATTATGAGCAGCGCAGGTTTGACCCCTCGCTTGAACATTACGCCCTCACCAATCCCGGTCGCGCCGATTATCCGGTGTTTGCCATGCGCCACGCCAATCTTTTGCGCCGCGAAAAGCGGTTTGACGAGGCAGAGGCGCTGTCTCTGGATTGCCTGAACGAAACCGGCTGGCTTGACCCATACACGGTTGAACATGTGCGCTCGATTCTGACATATCGCACGCCGATTGAGTATCTGCCGAGGTTGGAAAAACTGGCGCGCGAAGGTGGCTCGTTGCGCCGGGTTCATAACCTGATCGCGCGAATGAAATATCGCCAAGGTCATTTGGACGAGGCGCTGGCATATGCCCAACAAGCGGTGGAATACACACCGAAAAACGTGGATTTCTGCCTGTTTGAGGCGCGTCTGCTGGCCGAGCTTGGACGTGTGGACGACGCTCAGGCGCGGCTCGATGCGACAGAGATTTTGCCAAGGCAGGAGAAAATCGCCGCCGAAGTTATCGCGCTAATCGAAGCGCGATAAAAACGCCGCTTTTGGTTGTTTTGGGCGGCGAGAGCTTCCATATAGAAATCAGTAAACGGAGGGTGCGATGGCTGAAACCACGAAATTTCCCGGCTGGCATGGCACGACTATTATCGGTGTCAAAAAGGACGGCCAAGTAGCGATTGTTGGCGATGGTCAGGTCACGCTTGGGCAAACTGTGATCAAAGGCTCGGCGCGCAAAGTTCGGCGGATTTCGCCGGGCGGATTTGACGTGGTTTGCGGCTTTGCTGGCTCGACCGCCGATGCGTTTACCCTGCTTGAACGGCTGGAGGCCAAGCTTGAGGCCTCGCCCGGCCAACTCGCCCGCGCCTCTGTCGAGTTGGCCAAAGACTGGCGGATGGACAAATACTTGCGCAATCTTGAGGCCATGTTGATCGTCACCGACGGGAGCGACTTGTTGGTGATCACCGGCGCTGGCGACGTGCTGGAACCCGAACATGACATCGCGGCAATCGGCTCTGGCGGCAACTTCGCACTGGCAGCCGCCCGCGCCCTTGACGGCAGTGATTTAAGCGCCGAACAAATCGCAAGGCGTGCCCTGGAAATCGCCGCCGAAATCTGTGTTTACACCAATGGCAACGTAACTGTGGAAGTGATCGACGCATGACAAACCTAACCCCGCGCGAGATCGTCTCCGAGCTTGACCGCTTTATCATCGGCCAAAGCGACGCCAAGCGAGCCGTGGCCGTTGCGCTTAGAAATCGTTGGCGGCGCAAGCAGTTAGACGACGATCTTAAAGCAGAGGTTTACCCTAAAAATATTCTGATGATCGGGCCGACCGGCGTTGGCAAGACCGAGATTTCGCGCCGTCTGGCCAAGCTCGCCCATGCGCCGTTCCTAAAAATCGAGGCGACGAAATTCACCGAGGTCGGCTATGTGGGTCGAGACGTTGAACAGATCGTGCGTGATCTGGTGGACAGCGCGATTTTGATGGTGCGCGAGCGGATGCGCGACGAGGTTAAGGCCAGCGCGCATGGTGCCGCCGAAGAGCGGGTTATCGACGCGCTTGCCGGGACCGATTCGCGCGACGCGACCCGCGAGATGTTTCGCAAAAAACTGCGCGAGGGGCTGCTTGACGACAAGATGATCGAGCTTGAGTTTGCCGACAATTCCAACCCGATGCAAATGCTCGACATGCCGGGGCAACCGGGGATGGGCATGGGGATGCTCAATATCGGCGAGATGTTCGGCAAGGCGATGGGCGGGCGCACCCAGCGGCGCAAGTTGAACGTCGCTGACAGCTATCAATTGCTCATCAACGAGGAGGCCGACAAGCTGGTCGATCAAGAGGTCGTCACTCGCGAGGCCATCAAAGCGGTTGAGGAAAACGGTATCGTGTTTTTGGACGAGATCGACAAGGTTTGCGCGCGCTCTGATGCTCGCGGGGCTGATGTTTCGCGCGAAGGGGTGCAACGTGACTTGCTGCCGCTGATCGAGGGAACCACGGTTTCAACCAAGCACGGCCCGGTGAAAACCGACCATGTACTGTTCATCGCCTCGGGCGCTTTTCACACCGCAAAGCCCTCGGATTTGCTGCCGGAACTTCAGGGGCGACTGCCAATCAGGGTTGAGTTGCGCGCGCTGACTGAAGGGGATTTTGTGCGTATTCTGACCGAAACTGACAACGCGCTGACCCGCCAATATACCGCGCTGATGGCGACCGAAGAGGTGACGGTCGAGTTCACCAAAGACGGCATCGCCGCACTCGCCCATATCGCCGCCGAGGTTAACCAATCGGTCGAGAATATCGGTGCGCGCCGGCTCTATACCGTGCTGGAGCGGGTGTTTGAAGACATCAGCTTTACTGCACCTGATCGCGCGGGCGACAAAATTGTGGTGGATGCGGCTTTTGTCGAGAAAAATCTTGGCGAGCTGTCACGCTCTACCGACTTAAGCCGTTACGTTCTTTAGGCTGAGTAAGCCGTTGAGTTTACTGCTAAAACCTTACTCGAACACATCCAGTGGTCGGTCATCGAGAATGGTCTCCATCGAGAAAAACCCGGTGATGGTTTCAAGCTCAATTCCGGTGATCAAATGGCGGTAAACCTTGTCATAACCGGCCATGCCGCTGGTCACGATTTTAAGCATATAATCCCAATCGCCGCCAATGCGATGCAGTTCGGTCACCTGCGGGATCAGCTCCACATGGCGGCGAAATTTCTCTGACCATTCCATCGAATGATTGCGGGTTTTGATCATCACAAACACGGTCAGATCGAGGCCCAGCGCCTGGGCGTTGATGCGGGTTCTGGCACCGGTGATGATCCCGGTTTCCTGCAACCGTTTCAGCCGCCGCCAGCAGGCGTTTTGCGATAAACCAATATGCTCGGCCACCTCGCGTTGCGAAAGATCGGCATTGCGTTGTAGGCAATCCAGAATCTTTCGATCAATATAATCAATTTTCTCTGCCATTTAGATCATTTGACACAATATAGGCATCCAAACAATAGTATTCTCATCAAGTTTCCTCATATATCGGGTGATACACTGATTTCAACATTCCAATTCGAGGATAAACAGATGTCAGTCGCTGAAATCAAAACCCAAACGCAACGCTCCCCCTTGGTGGAGTTCGCCAACAGCCTGACCAGTTCCGGCCCGGTTGTGGACTATCTTCGCGCCGGTATGATCGGAAAAAACGCGCTATTTGACACGCCATTCGGGCGGCAAAAGCTGGTCTATGCCGATTATGTCGCCTCCGGTCGCGCGCTGCGACAGGTTGAGGATTTCGTGATGGAGCGGGTGTTGCCCTATTACGCCAATAGCCACACGGACTCGTCTTTTAGTGGTGGTTATATGACGGCAATGCGCGAGCAGGCGCGGGAGATTGTTCTTGATCATTGCGGCGCGAACATGACCGATCATGCGGCGATTTTTACCGGCTCTGGCGCGACTGCCGCGCTTAATCAACTGGTGCATTTACTTGGCATCAGGGACGCGATTGCAGCGGGGCAAATGCCGCAAATTCTGGTTGGCCCTTATGAGCATCACTCAAACCTTTTGCCTTGGCGCGAGAGCGGGGCCAAGGTTACCGAGATCCTTGAGGCGCAGCATGGCGGCCCTGATCTGGACCATCTCGCCAAGGTTCTGGCCGAGGTTTCGCCCAAGGGTCCGGTAATTTGCGCGTTTTCAGCGGCCTCTAATGTCACCGGAATTTTGACCGACATCGTGCCGGTGACCAAGCTGGTTAAGGCAGCCGGAGCCAAGATGGTGTGGGACTTCGCCGGTGGCGCACCATATCTGCCGATTGATATGTCGCCCGAGGATAATGCCCTGATCGACGCAGTGGCGATTTCGGCGCATAAATTCATTGGCGGTCCGGGGGCATCCGGTCTTTTGGTGCTGCGGCGCGAGTTGGTGGTTGCCCAAATCCCCGCGCGACCTGGTGGTGGCACGGTGGCGTTTGTGAACGACGAGATTCAGGACTATTCGCCCCATCTTGAAGAGCGCGAGGAGGGCGGCACTCCCAACATCATCGGCGACATTCGTGCGGCCTTGGTGATGCTTGTCAAAGACGCAATTGGGCAGGAGTTTATTACCACCAAAAACGCCGATCTGACCGCGCGTGCCTTTAACGCATGGCGGGGCAACGATGATATTCAACTGCTCGGCGCGACCCATGAAAACCGCTTGCCGATCCTGTCGTTTATCGTGCGAGATCAGGACGGTGCGCTGGTGGATTACCAGATTTTCACGCGGATGCTCAGCGATATTTACGGCATTCAGGCACGAGGAGGCTGCGCTTGCGCCGGGCCATATGTGCATCGGTTGCTGAATATTGACGCCGCTTGGTCCAACCAAATCCGCGACAAAATCCTTAGCGGCGACGAGAGCGATAAGCCCGGTTTTATCCGCCTCAATCTTAGCTATTTGATGGATGAGGGCGAGGTTGATTATATCTTGCGTTCGGTGATTGAGTTGGCACATTCCGCCGCCGCTATCGCCAAGGATTATCCAGCCAGCGCCGCTGATTTTGTCGCCGCCAAAACCGCCGCTATCGCTGCCGCCTGAGGTAAACGTAATAAGCCCCATCGCCGCCGTGTTTTGCATGCGCCTGCGTCACTTGTAAAATCAGCGGCGAAAGCGGGGCCATCGACAGCCAGACGGGAACTTGCCGGCGCAACACGCCCGTTCCTGACGACATGATGTCCGCATTGCGACGCGCGCTGCCCTTGCCGGTGATCACCAGCAACAGACGCTTTTGGGCGACGTGGGCATTGCGCACAAATCCGTTCAGCGCCGGATGCGCCTCCGCCAGTGTCATACCGTGCAAATCCAAGCGTCCCTCAACCACAAATTTGCCCTTTTTCAAGCGCGCAAAGTTGTTTTTATCCATATTAGGCGAGACCTTGGCAAACATCTGGTCAAGTGATGGCTTAAGATCATTCTTGGGCGAAGTTGCACGAGCCTTTTGGCCGATTTCAAACCGCCTGATCGTCTTTGGCACCGGCAACGGACGCGACGGAGCGAGCGGCATGTCCAAAATAGCATCAAGCGATTTAGCCTCGCGCAGAGGCGTAACCTGACGCGCCACTTTTTGCCAGATCGCCTGATCATCGGCACTAAGCCGGGGTTTTCGTCGCCGCGTCATCTTGGCTCACCCGTTCGGCGCAAGGCGATTGGCGATGGCGATGGGCAACAGCACGACCATACGCCCGCCGTTATTGGTTTGTCCGGCCATCTGACCTGCCGCATCGCCGGTGCCAAAGAAAATATCGGCGCGCTGCGACCCTTTGATAGCAGATCCCACATCTTGGGCGACCATAAGACGCCGCATAGCGCCACGCCCGCCTTTTTCAATCCAGACCGGCGCGCCCATCTGGGTGAATTTCGGGTCAACCGCAACGGTTCGCAGTGGCGTGATCGGTCGGTCAAGCGCCCCTCTGGGACCAGTGCCCGCCCCGGTTTTTGTGGGCGAGACCTCCATGCGGCGAAAGAAAACATAGGACGGGTTATACTCAAGCGCCTTGATCCCTTCGACCGGATTTTTCTTGACCCAAGCCTTAATACCCTCAATCGAAGCCTCGCCATAGCTGATCTTGCCAAGCTTGACCAACTGACCGGGGGCCGAGCGGTAAATATGGCCGTTTTCGCCTGCATAGCCGACCCTGATCGAGTTGCCGTTGGTCAGGTTGATGCGGCCAGAGCCTTGGACATGTAGATAATAGGCCTCGACCGGATCGTCCACATAGGCGATTTCAAGGCCCTTATATTTCAGCGCGCCATTATCAATCGCTTTGCGGGTCAACGCCGGATCGCCTGGTTTCATGTTTTTGGGCTTGGTGTAAATCGGATAAAGATAGGGGCCGACGCGATAGAGCGAGCCGTTCAGAATAGGTTCGAAATAGCCGGTAAACAGCGCTTTCTTATCTGCGCGAACAACGACAGGTGTGAAAAAGGTTTCAAAGAAGGTCTTGGCGTTGGGTTCGGTTTTGGCCAACATGCAAAGCGGCTTCCATTCCGGTGCGCGAATATCGGTGCAGGTTTTGATGAAGGTATCAAGCGCAGCTTTGTGGTCATCCGCCTGCCAACCGAGCAATTGATCAAACCGCAGCGTTTTATAGCGACTGGTTGCACTAGCAGGGCTGGCAATTGCCAGCGCAAGCAAAGCCAGTAAAATCTGGTGCGGCTTCATCCGCCCGTAGCCACCAATTTCCAGTTTGGATTGTCGCTGCCCATGACGCGCGCGAAGGTCCAGATGTCTTTTTGGCGTTTGACCTCGGTGGGATTGCCTTCAACGATTTCACCAGCGCGGTCGCGTACCACCGAGGTCATCTCGGCCACGAACTTAATAGTGATCTCGCCTTCTTTGGTCTTGTTGTCAAATTCGGCAGCGGTCAGTTTCAGCTCGCGCACGCCGATAAAGGTTGCGTCGATATGCACGGCATTGGCGCTGCGGGTTTCGATCACGTCAAGGAAGCTGGTGTAAACTTCATCGGACAAGAACTGTTTAATCGGGGCGATTTCACCATTTTGAAACGCCATCAGGATCATCTCGTAAGCGCCACGCGCGCCGTTAAGAAAATCGGTAACGCCAAAATCATGCTCGATTGATTTCATCGAAGCCAAGGCTTTGCCGCCAGTGCTATTGATGTCGATATGATCAGCAATATCGTGGTCAATGCCGCCCTCGATCACCTCAAAGTCGCGCTTGGGGGTCGCACCAGTGTCAACGCCGTTGTTCACGGGCGGTTTTTCAAAACCTGTACGGGTTCCAAGCACGTTCTTTAGCCGGATAACCAGAAAAAGAGCGATCCCGCCAAGCACGAGAAGTTGGATAAAGGCGGAATTCATGGCCCAGGTCTCCTGAAAATTGCCGCCGGATCATGGTAACCCGGCTAGTTTGCACATATGTATGGCAGGGCTGGGGTCAAGTCTACCACAGCAACGCAAACGATTTAATGAGGTTTTGGAAATGTGGCTGTTTTTGATCTTTGTGGCGGTCCCGATCATAGAGATCGGTCTGTTTGTTCAGGTCGGTGGGGCAATTGGTCTTTGGCCGACGCTGGCGATTGTGCTTTTGACCGCGCTGGCCGGAACCTCGCTGATGCGCAGGCAAGGCATGATGACGTTGAACCGATTGCAAAACTCGCTTGCCACTGGCGAAAACCCAGCCGATCCTATGGCGCAGGGGGCGATGATATTGGTGGCCGGGATATTGCTGCTGACACCGGGATTTTTTACCGACACACTGGGGTTTTTGTTATTGCTGCCGCCGGTTCGCCGGGTGATCATCCGTTGGGTCTCGTCGCGCATAAGCGTTGGCGGCATGTCGTTTTCCACCAACCAAACCTACAGCCAGCCGCGACCGGAGGCTGGCGGTCAAACCATTGATGGCGAGTATGCGGTGGTTGACGACGAGGATGAAACCCCGCCCAAGAATCCATCTGGCTGGACAAACCCCTGATATTGCAGGATTTTCAACGATTGTCGCGCCGCAGGTGACCTGTTAGTGATGGCGCCGGATACATTCATGACTTCAGGAGCTTACCATGGCTGACGAAACCGCCACACCCGATCAACCTCAGACCGAAAATGCCGAGGCCCAAGGCCCGCGTCTACAAATTCTCGGCCAATTCATCCGCGATATGTCGTTTGAAAATGTCGCCGCCCAAAAGGGTCTGGTCGGCAATCTTCAGCCCGACATTCAGGTTCAGGTCAATCTGGATGCGCGCAAACGCGAGCATGACGGCAATTTCGAGGTGGTGATCAAGCTTAATATCGAGAGCAAGAGCAAAGAGGCCGACGAGGTTCTGTTCATTCTCGAGATTGAATATGCAGGCCTGTTCGCGCTTGAGAATGTGCCCGAGGATCAGTTGCACCCGTTCTTGTTGATCGAATGCCCGCGCATGACCTTCCCCTATCTGCGCCGCATCGTCAGCGACGTGACCCGCGATGGCGGATATCCGCCGCTTAATCTGGAAAACATCGATTTTCTCGCACTCTACCGTCAGGAGTTGGCGCGACGGGCGGAAGAAGAAAAGGCCGGGCAGCCGATTTCTTAATCGTCAGGTGTTTTCACCCGTTGGCCAAAGGCTCGGGTTTGCAAACGACGTAACAAACGCGTCATGCCGCTTGATCTCGTCTTGGGTCAGGCGGCTTGGTAGCGGTTTGGACCGGGGACCTGCCTTCCATACACTGGAGGCTTCGCCACCCTGCGCAGCCCCTTGCTGATAAGATCCCGCCAGCCCGAAATCCGGCTGCCGCCCGCCGACAAGCTCCAGATACACCTCGGCCAAAAGCTCGCTGTCCAGCAACGCGCCGTGTTTTTCGCGATGCGCGTTATCCACCCCGAATCGCCGACACAGCGCATCAAGCGAGTTTTGCGCGCCGGGAAACTTTTTGCGCGCCATCTCCAACGTATCAATCGCCTGGTCCATCGGCAATAACGGGCGGTCAATCCAGCCCAGCTCTGCATTGAGGAATTTCATGTCAAAACTGGCATTGTGAATGACCAGTTTTGAATCTCCGATAAAGGTGAGAAACGCGTCCACCACCTCTTTAAACAGCGGTTTTGTCGCCAATAGTTCGTCGCCCAGACCATGCACCGCAAACGCGCCGTCGGGCATGGAGCGTTCAGGGTTGATCTGCTGATGATAGACCTTGCCCGTGGGCATGTGGTTGAGCAGTTCAACCGCACCAATTTCGACCAGCCGATCACCAGCGGTGGGGTCAAATCCGGTAGTTTCGGTGTCTAGCACGATCTCACGCATGGGGGTCTGCCTTGTTATTGAGGTCTGCAAGAATAGCTACGACAGCTTTTCGCGCAACATCCAAACTGGTGGTTTGGACCACATAATCGGCGCGCGCGCGTTTTTCATGGTCAGGTAGTTGCGAGGCTAGAATTTTGGCAAAATGCGCGCTCGACATGCCACCGCGCGCCAACACCCGACGTTTTTGCTCATCCTCTGGCGCAGTCACCACAACCACTGCATCAACATGCGCCTCGCCGCCGGTTTCATATAACAGCGGAATATCGACCAGAACCAGATCATGCTTGCCAGCCGCCTTGGCGATAAACGCCGCACGATCTTTGGCGACCAGCGGGTGAATTACCGCCTCGATCTGCGCAATCGCGCTGTCATCGCGCGCAATCCAGTCGCGCAGTTTGGCACGATCCACATGACCATCCGCAATCGCATCGGGGCAAATTGTGCCAATCGCCTCAACCCCCGCCCCGCCCTTGGCATAAAGGCGATGCACGGCGGCATCCGCGTCCCAAACCGGCACGCCGAGGGTTGCAAACATCGCCGCCGTGGTCGATTTTCCCATGCCGATTGATCCGGTCAAACCGAGGATAAAGGGCCGCTGGCTCACGGCGCTAAAACCGCGTCGCGAAGACCTTGATCGACAGTAGGTTTTTGACGAAACCAGTTCTCAAATCCGGGAGCTGCCTGATGCAGCAGCATACCCAGACCGTCAACAGTAACACAGCCCTTGGCAGCAGCCGCTTGCAAGAAATCGGTCATCAGCGGCGTGTAAACGATGTCGGTGACCAGTGTTTTCTTGCGAATTTTATCAAGGCTGATCGGCAGCGCTGGCTGACCCTCCATCCCCAGCGAGGTCGTGTTAACCACGGTCTTGGCCTCGGCAATTTCGCTTGAGGCGCGGTTCCAATCAATGGCCTTGAGGCGCGCACCAAAATGCTCGCATAACATATCGGCGCGACTGCGGGTCCGGTTGGCAAGACGGATCTCGGGCACACCCTCGGCCAGCAAAGACGAAATCACCGCGCGCGACGCACCACCCGCGCCAAGCACCAATGCTGGCCCGGCCTTTGGCTCCCACTCCAGTGCGTTTTGGCGAATATTGGCGATAAAGCCGTGACCGTCGGTATTGTCGGCCTGAATACTGCCGTTTTTGCGAAAACTCAACGTGTTGGCCGCCCCGATCAGCGCCGCCCGGTCGGTGATCTTGTCGGCAATTGCCAGCGCCTTTTCCTTAAACGGCAAGGTCACATTCACGCCACGAAACCCCAGCGTAGCCAAGGCGCGAAGCCCCTCCTCGAACTGATCTGACGCCAGTTCAACCGGAATATAATAGCCGTTGATCTGATATTTCTTCAGCCAATAGCCATGCAATCGCGGCGATAGGCTATGCGCGATCGGCGTGCCGATCACCCCGGCCAAAAGCGCTGTTTCGCTGGTCATTTTTCAAGTTGTCCTATATTGGTCAGGTGGCCCAGAATTTGGACCAGTGGCATGCCTAACACGCAGAAATAGTCTCCTTCAATTCGTGAAAACAATCTTACACCTTCGGCCTCAAGTTTGTAACTGCCAACGCAGGAAAGCGCCTCTTGGCCCAAACGGGTCAGATATTGGTCGAGATAAGCGTCGGAAAATTCGCGCATCCAGAGATCGGTTTTGGCAACATGACGCCACTCCGCGCGATTGTTGTGGTACATCACGGCAGCTGAAATCAGGCTATGCTTTTGACCTCTGAGTGCAACTAGATGCGCGCGGGCCTGTGTCATCGATGTCGGCTTGCTTAGGATTTTACCCTGAAACTCCAGCACCTGATCCGCGCCAATCACCCGCGCCTCGGGATGCATTGACGCAACCCTGCGCGCCTTAAGCTCGGCCAGCGCATCGGCAATATCTCGCGGACTGGCACCCTCATTTATCATGGCGGTCTTAACGCTGTCTTCATCTGTTCGTGCTTGGATCACCTTGAACGCAACGCCTGCATTGCGCAGCATCTCGGCGCGGATGGAGGAGGCAGAAGCGAGGATAAGCATCGGGCTTGTCGTTTGGGGCATGAGGATATCCTTGTGGATAAATGGGTGTGCAACCTCTGGATGAAAGAGGTGAATTAGGCCTGGTTGGGGGAGGTTGTTGATAAGCCTAGGTTTGTTAAGGTTTTGTCCAGTATTTTTCCACAACGTACAACCTTATCAACGCCGGTGGA
>CAYPUW010000003.1:0-3431 GCA_964413925.1 uncultured Rhodobacter sp.
CGTTGCGCAAAGGCGGACATATTCGCGTAACCCTGCTCATTCAGACCTTTGGCGCGGTGCCGCGACTGGCCGCCGAACTGTTCAGCCTGACCCTCGGCGCGGTTTTGTCGGGCTTTACCACCTATTACATGATCCGCCTGATGGTTGAGAGCATCACCTATAATGACCTCTCATTTGGCATCATCGCTATCCCGTTATGGATACCCCAATTGGCGGTTTCAAGCGGCCTCGCCATCCTCACCCTCGCCTTTGTTGACTTGTTTTTCGTGACCCTGCGCGCGGGCCGTCCGGTCCTTGAGCACGTGGAGTTGGAGTAAGCCCATGTCCGATCCCATGATCATGCTCAGCCTTTTGCTGCTGCTGCTTGGATTGCTCAGCCTCGGGGTTTGGGTCGCCATCGCCTTGATGTCGGTCGGCGCGTTCGCGCTGGTATTTTTCTCCTCGGCACCAGTGGGCCAAGTTCTGGCCACCACCATTTGGGGCCAAAGCCACGCTTGGGCGCTGGCCGCATTGCCGCTGTTTATCCTGATGGGAGAGATCCTTTTGCGCAGCCGCATGTCCGAAGATATGTTCAAAGGTCTCGCCCCGTGGCTCGGCGGATTGCCGGGGCGATTGCTGCACGTCAACATCCTTGGCTGTGCGATTTTCGCCGCTGTGTCCGGCTCGTCCGCTGCCACCGCCGCGACCATTGGCAAAATGTCAGTGCCCGAATTGATGGAGCGCGGCTATCCAGAGCGACTGGTTATCGGCACGCTCGCCGGCTCGGCCACGCTCGGTTTGCTGATCCCGCCATCGATCATCCTGATCGTTTACGGGGTGGCCACGGATCAATCCATCGCCCGTTTGTTCATCGCTGGAATATTGCCGGGCCTGATGCTGGTTTTGATGTTTGGCGGCTATGTGGTCGTGCGCGCGCTGCTTGACCCCGCCTCCATCCCCGCCGAAACCGAGGTTTACACGCTGTGGCAAAAGATCAAATCATCGCGCCGCCTGATCCCGGTGATCGTGCTGATCATCGGCGTGATCGGCTCGATCTACGCGGGCATCGCCTCGCCTACAGACGCCGCCGCACTCGGGGTGATTTTTTCGCTGTTTTTATCGTGGCTGTCGGGCACATTCAGCCGAAAAATGCTGGTCGAGGCGGTGATGGGCGCAACCATAACCTCAGCCATGATCGCCTTCATTCTGGCTGGTGCCGCCTTTTTAACCGTGTCGATGGGCTTTACCGGCATCCCGCGCAACCTCGCCGCATGGATCGGCTCGTTCAACTTGTCCCCCTTGGCCCTTTTGGCCGCGCTGACGGTTTTTTTCATCCTTCTGGGCTGTTTTCTCGACGGTATATCGGTCGTCGTGCTGACCACGTCGATCATCATGCCGATGATAAACGGTGCTGGAATCGACCCGTTATGGTTCGGAATTTATCTGGTGATCGTGGTCGAGATGTCGCAAATCACCCCGCCGGTCGGCTTTAACCTGTTCGTGATCCAAGGCCTTACCGGCATCAACATCCTGTCGATTGCCCGCTCGGCCCTGCCGTTTTTCATGCTGCTGCTGACGGCGGTGTTCATCATCATCGCGTTGCCCGAAATCGTGACAATGCTCCCAAATTTAATGAGCCGCTGAGAGGTCTATAAGGACGAAGCCGCCCGCGACGCCTGATCATACACCCCCGAAAGTGCGCGCAGACTGGCGGCGATCTCGCTCAGATCATGACCGCCGCTATCATGCATCGTTAGCCCGTCAACCAGACATTGCTCGCGAATTTCACGGTATTTGTTGCACAATTCCAGACCCTGATCCGTGGCCGAATAGAGCATCTCCTTGCCGGATTTCTCGCCCGCGACCAGCCCGTGCTTAACCAGTTTTTTGATCGCATAATTGACCGTATGTGTGTCCTCCATGTTCAACATAAAGCACACATCCGCCAGCCGTTTAGAGCGGCTTCGATGGGTGATATTGTGCAAAACCAATATCTCCAGCGTGCCAAGATCGGCGTTCCCCGCCGCCGCCATGCAGTGATGCACCCAGCGACTAAAGCCGTTATAGGCGATCATCAGACCAAATTCGAACTCCGAAAGCTGCCAACCCCCTTCGGTTGCCAGATGCCGGGACGAGACGATTTTACGCTTGGGATGCTGTTCTTCCATGACGTTATCTAAACGTTTTATCGGTAGTTTATCAAGAAAAACCGCACCACAATGCGAAATCCCCGCACCCGCCATTTATGGGGTGGCAAATCACCGAGGTCACACTATTTATGCCTCAGCTCGTGCCACCACTGGCATGAACCTCAGATCAAGGAGTCTCGACCATGTCCGAAAAAGCCGCCCCCGCCCCGGATTGTTGCAGCGACGAGCGCACCGGGGCAGCCCTCATTCCGGTCGATCGGGCGATTGAAATTGGCGTCGCCTTGGCCGAGACCGTGACTGAAACCGATCTGGTTGATCTTGACGATGCTTATGGGCGCATTTTGGCCGAGGATCTGGTCGCCCCCATGCCGCTGCCGCCATTTGATAATTCCGGCATGGATGGCTACGCGCTGCGCCACGGCGACATCGCGCCAAGCGGTACGACCCGCCTCAGGGTCACAGGCCGCGTTGCCGCCGGAGACGACGCCGGTCGCGCGGGCATTGTCGGCAAACGCGAGGCATTCCGCATTTTCACCGGCGCCGCCCTGCCCGAAGGGGCCGATGCGGTCATCATGCAAGAACATGTAACGCGCGCGGGCGACACCATCACCCTCACCTCCCCCGTTCCGCTTGGCAATAATATCCGCCGCAAAGGCGAGGATGCCCGCCAAGGCTGCGTGCTTTTGTCGGCGGGAACCTGCCTTGGCGCGCGCGAAATCGCCGCCATCGCCTCGGTCGGCCAGCCCAAAATCCGCGCGCGCCGCAAGGTCAAAGTCGCGCTTTTTTGCACCGGAAGCGAGCTTCGCCAACCGGGTGACAGCCTCGCCCCCGGACAGATTTACAACTCCAACCGCTTCATGATGATGGCCGCTTTGCGCAGCCCCGCCATCAGCCTGCATGATTTCGGGGCAATAGATGACGACCCCGACGAGCTTCGTCTCGCACTGATTGAGGCCTCCCAAGATGCGGATATCATCGTCACGACCGGCGGGGTTTCGGTCGGCGAAGAGGATCACATGGTCGCGCAACTCGTCGCGGCAGGAGGCAAGATTGACGTGATGAAAATCGCCATGAAACCGGGAAAACCCCTGTCCGTCGGCACGCTTAACAGCGCGATTTTCATCGGCCTTCCCGGTAATCCGGTCGCGGCTTACACCACGTGGAAAGTGATCGGCCAACGCATCGCCGATAAGGTTTCGGGCCTCAAATCGGGCGAAAAAGCGGTGTTCCAAGTCGAACTTGCTCGTGATGTGACCCGTCGCGCCGGTCGGCAAGAATATCGCCCGGCGCGCATCATTGGCA
>CAYPUW010000003.1:3531-21518 GCA_964413925.1 uncultured Rhodobacter sp.
CTGCCCAAAAAAGACCTGCTCAGTCTCGAAGAGCTTGATCGCCTGTGCTCGACATTCATCACTCAAGGGGTCAGCAAATTGCGCATCACCGGCGGCGAACCTTTGGTGCGTCGCGGTGTTATGACATTCTTCAAATCTATCTCGCGCCACCTTGAAACCGGTGCGCTCAAAGAGTTGACGCTGACCACAAACGGCTCGCAACTGAAGAAATACGCCGGCGATCTGGCCTCTTTCGGGGTGCGACGCATCAATGTGTCGCTTGATACGCTGAACGAGGAGAAATTCGCCAAAATCACCCGTTGGGGTCGGCTCGCGCAGGTGCTTGACGGGATTGATGCGGCGTTGAGTGCTGGAATTGACGTTAAAATCAACACGGTGGCGATCAAAGGCGAAAACGAGGACGAGCTAGAACATTTCGTGCGTTGGTGTGGCGAACGCGGCCTTGCCCAGACTTTTATTGAGGTGATGCCCATGGGCGAAATGGGCGAGGAGAACCGGCTTGACCAGTTCTGGTCGCTCAAAGATTTGCGTGCGCGCCTCGCTCAAAGTTGGACCCTCAACGATATTGATCTTACCACTGGCGGGCCGGCGAACTATGTGAAACTGGCCGAAACCGATCAGAAAATTGGCTTTATTACGCCCCTGTCACATAATTTCTGTGAGAGTTGCAATCGGGTACGCGTAACCTGTACCGGCCATCTTTTCCAATGCCTCGGCCAAGAGATGGAGACCGATCTTCGCCAAGTCCTGCGCGACAATCCCGACGATGACACCGCGCTGATTTTGGCGATCAAAGCGGCAATTGACAAAAAGCCGCGCGGACATGATTTTGACTATTCGCGCCAACAAATCGCGGGTAAAATGTCCCGGCATATGAGCCATACCGGTGGCTGATCTTGCCCACGCAAACGGGTTTTTCCTCGACGCCATCTTCCCTGACAAACGCGTGTTGCGCCCCGCTTAGTTGCGCCCCTTCTCCAGCAAACGCTTTGCAATTACGGTTGCCTGTATTTCGGCCGCCCCCTCGAAAATATTCAATATCCGCGCATCACACAGCACCCGACTGATCGGATATTCCAGCGCAAATCCGTTGCCGCCGTGGATTTGCAGCCCGTTATCGGCGGCAGCCCACGCAACCCGCGCACCCAGCAGCTTGGCCATCCCTGCCTCCAGATCACAACGCCGCCCCTGATCTTTTTCACGCGCGGAATGGTAACTCAACTGCCGCGCCACCATGATCTCGACCGCCATCATTGCCAGTTTTGAGCTGACCCGCGCAAACTCGATGATCGGTTTGCCAAATTGCTTGCGTCCTTGCGCATAGTCCATTGCCAGTTCCATTGCCGATTGCGCGACGCCAATGGCACGCGCCGCCGTTTGAATGCGCGCACTCTCAAATGTGCGCATCAACTGTTTAAAGCCCTGCCCCTCAACCCCGCCAAGCAGGTTTTCGGCATCAACCTTAAAGCCATCAAACGCCAATTCATATTCCTTCATCCCGCGATAACCGAGCACCTCTATCTCCCCGCCACTCATGCCATCGGTGGGGAACGGAGCCTCATCTGTTCCCGGCGTTTTCGTTGCCAAAAACATGCTCAGCCCGGCGTAATTATCCGTCGTCGGATCAGTGCGCGCCAGCAGCGTCATCACATGCGTGCGCGCCGCATGGGTGATCCAGGTTTTGTTGCCCGTCACTATATACTCATCGCCCGCCCGAACGGCGCGTGTCTTCAACGCTCCTAAATCAGAGCCGGTATTTGGCTCGGTAAATACCGCCGTCGGCAAGATCGAGCCATCGGAGATCTTCGGCAACCACTCCTGTTTTTGCGCCTCTGTTCCCCCGCCAAGGATCAGTTCGGCCGCAATTTCAGACCTCGTTCCAAGCGAGCCGACACCGATATAGCCACGCGACAGTTCCTCCGAGACCACGCACATCGTTGCCTTGGACAAACCAAAGCCGCCGTATTGTTCGGGGATGGTCAGGCCGAACACGCCCAGAGCCGCCATCTCCTCAATTATTTCAAGTGGTATCAGCTGATCGTTAAGATGCCATGAATGAGCAAAAGGAATAACTTTATCATTGGCAAATCGACGAAATTGATCGCGCACCATCTCCAACTCGTCGTCCAGCCCGGTTGCCCCAAACGTGGCCGTGCCGCTTTGCTGTTGCATCAAATTACAAAGCCGCGCGCGCGCAGCTTCACAATTGCCGCGCGCGATCAAAATATCCACGCCAGTGTCGCGCCAATCTTCGCGCTTGGATGCGCTCAGGCCGATATCAGACAGTCGCCCAATCTCGCCCTGACTCATGGGAATTCCGCCCACGAGTTGGCTCAGATATTCGCCGAAAGCGATCTGTAAAATCAACTGTTCAATCTCGCCGAATTTTCCCTCGTCCTCCAGCGCATGCGCCCAGCGATCCATTTGCCGCAGGGCCTCAACATAGGTGGCGATCCACGCGAAAACATGAGCCGTAAATTGTTCGCTCTCAAACAAATTCGCCTGCACCCGCCCATCGATTTCCACCTTCGCGCGCAGCGCAGATCGCACCGTCTCCAACAGAATGTCAGCACGCTTCACGGCGGCTTGTGTCAGGCGCAGCAAATCGCCGATAATCGGGGCTTGTAATAGGGTCATATCTCTGTCCTGTCTCATCTGAGGAGTGCGCAGAATCGTCCGCAAGGGCGTGTTTAGAATTCCTAACCAATGCTGCGATGCAGCGCAACAAAAATACCAAAAACATAGCGATGGCGAACGAATATGACTGACGGAATTTCCGAACAACGGCACCCCCAAGGCCAGCGCTCATGAGCGGCATGCTCTCTGACATGGCGGTCTGGGCGCTTGTCGCATCACTGATGATCGTGTTTTCAGCGGGGTTCGTAAAGGGGGCAGTGGGGTTCGCGCTACCCATGATTCTGATCTCGGGGATAGGCAGTTTCATGCCCGCCGAAATCGCCGTTGCCGCCTTGATCTTACCCACGGTCACCGCCAACTTGATACAGGCATTTCGCCAAGGGTTTGGCCACGCATGGGCCAGTTTTCGCCGCTTCTGGCTGTTCAATCTGGTACTGTTTGTAATGATTTTGCTGTCGGCGCAATTGGTGCGGGTGTTGCCGCAATCGGTGCTATTCTCGTTACTTGGAGCGATGATCTCGATATTCGCTTCCCTTCAACTTGCCGGGTGGAAGCCGAAAATACGTCAAGGATTTGAACGCATTACCGAAGTGTCCGTGGCCACGCTCGCCGGTTTTTTTGGTGGTCTCACCGGCGTTTGGGGGCCGCCGACGATTTTATATCTGACGGCGCTGAATGTCCCCAAAAAAGAGCATGTCCGCGTTCAAGGTGTGGTCTATCTTCTTGGCTCGATCCTGTTGCTTGGTGCGCACCTGAAGTCCGGCGTCTTGAACGCCCAGACCCTGCCGTTCTCGGCCCTTCTGGTGGCACCTGCTTTGCTTGGTCAACTGATTGGTCTCAGCATCCATGACCGCATGAATCAGGTGGTTTTTCGCCGCCTGACCCTGATCGTTCTGGTGCTCGCCGGGGCCAATCTTTTACGCCGTGGCCTGTTGGGGTAAAGCTGGGGTAGCGCGCAAATAAAAAGCGCCCCGCGTGTTTCCACGAGAGGCGCTTAATTGTTAACAGCGTTAACACTTATCCCAGCGCAATTGCCCGCACATCATCGTCGATATAGGCGTCATATTGCGCGAAATTCTCGGCAAACATCGACACTAGCTTGGCCGCATCCCGATCATAGCTTTCAGGGTTGTCCCAAGTGCGCCGTGGATCGAGCAAAATGTCGGCAACCCCGTCAACTTCCACCGGAACCTCAAAGCCGAAATTTGCGTCCAAGCGGAACTCTGCATCATTAAGCGAGCCATCAAGAGCTGCGCGCAACAATGCTCGCGTTGCGCGGATCGGCATCCGTGATCCGGTGCCATAAGCGCCCCCGGTCCAGCCGGTATTCACCAGCCAGCAGGTCGCGCCGGATTTGGCGATCCGCTCACGCAGCAAGTTGCCATAAGCCTCGGGTCGGCGTGGCATGAAAGGCGCGCCAAAACAGGTCGAAAATGTCGGCTGAGGCTCGGTCACGCCCTGCTCGGTTCCCGCCACTTTGGAGGTAAATCCACTGAGGAAATGATACATCGCCTGCGCCGGCGTAAGCCGCGAAATCGGCGGCAGAACCCCGAACGCATCACAAGTCAGCATGATGATATTCTTGGGCTGCCCACCAAGCGAATTTTTACTGGCATTGGAGATATAATAAAGCGGATAGGCACAGCGCGTGTTGGCCGTCAGGCTGTCATCCTCAAAATCAAGCTCTTTGGTTTCGGGATCAAACACCATATTTTCAACGATGGTGGAAAACTTTGCGGTGGTGGCGTAAATCTCCGGTTCGGCCTCAGCCGACAAGTTAATGGTCTTGGCATAGCACCCACCCTCAAAATTAAAGGTGCCCTGATCCGACCAGCCATGCTCGTCATCGCCGATCAAAACCCGCGACGGATCGGCCGACAGCGTGGTTTTGCCGGTGCCCGACAGGCCAAAGAAAATCGCCGTCTCCTCGGGTGCGCCCGGCGCGTGATTGGCCGAGCAATGCATCGGCATGATGCCCTTGCCGGGCAGGATGTAGTTAAGCAGCGTAAATACGCCCTTTTTGATCTCGCCCGCATAGGCCGTATTGGCGATCAGGATCACTTTCTTGTCGAAATTAAGCGCAATCACCGTCTCGCTGCGGCAGCCATGACGCGCCGGATCGGCCTTGAACGAGGGGCAAGATATAATGGTGAACTCCGGCACGAAACTCGCCAGCTCGCCCGCCTCGGGACGGCGCAGCATGTGACGGATAAACAGGCTCTGCCACGCCAGCTCGGTCACCACGCGCACATCCAGACGATGGGAGGGATCGGCCCCGCCAAACAAATCCTGCACAAAAACCTCTTTGCCCTCAAGATGCGCCAGCATATCGGCGTGCAGGCGGTCAAACGCGTCCATTTCCAGCGGCGGATTATTCTCCCACCAGATGTTCTCCTCAACCGAAGGCGTGCGCACCACGAATTTGTCCTTGGCCGAGCGGCCCGTATGCGCGCCGGTTGCCACCAGCAACGCACCGCCATTGCCAAGTGTCGCCTCGCCGCGTTTCAGCGCGGCCTCCACAAGGTTGGCTTCGATCAGATTGTAATGGGGTTTGCTGACGCCAGCGATGCCCGTATGTTCAAGTGTGCAGTTGGGATTGACCCGTCCGGATGTCATTTTTCAAGCTCCGTAAAGGGCGAAGTTCAGCCGAGGCCGCCGCCCGTATCATGTTAATCTTTCAGACCGTGCCAAGGGACCGCGCATAAAGCGAAGCCGCCCAATGGCAGCGGCGGCGTCTGTATACCATGAGATACCGCGAGAAAAAGGGGCGAAAATGTCACTTGATTATAAGAATCGCCTACAATTCCGCGACAAATTAGTCATATATTATCCAAATGAATATTTGTTTCTAATTGTGAATGGCCGCACACGGCAGTTTGCAGTTGATTCTATGGCGTATAAAGCGGAACATGCCGCAAAATAAAAACTGGGCAGTTAATAAAGGGGGCGACATGTCAACGATCGCTTTGGTTGATGATGACAGGAATATCCTGACTTCGGTTTCCATCACACTTGAGGCCGAAGGCTATGACGTGACCACTTATAACGACGGTCAGTCGGCGCTGGATGGGTTTAGCCAGAAATTTCCCGATATCGCGGTTCTCGATATCAAGATGCCGCGCATGGATGGTATGGATTTATTGTACCGGATACGGCAGAAATCGGCGATGCCGGTGATTTTTCTGACCTCCAAAGATGACGAGATCGACGAGGTTTTGGGCCTGCGCATGGGGGCGGATGACTATGTGCGCAAACCGTTCTCGCAACGTCTTCTGGTCGAGCGTATTCGCGCGCTTTTGCGCCGCCAAGAGGCGCTCGCCTCGGACGCAAGCGACAATCCCGCCGAGAGTAAATTGATCGAGCGTGGCTCTTTGGTCATGGACCCTTTGCGCCATTCCGTTTTGTGGAAAGGCAAAAGCGTCAGCCTGACAGTGACAGAGTTTTTGCTGCTTCAGGCGCTGGCCACACGCCCCGGTTTTGTCAAAAGCCGGGATCAGTTGATGGACGTGGCTTACGACGATCAGGTCTATGTGGATGATCGCACAATCGACAGTCATATCAAACGGTTACGCAAGAAAATGCGCACCGCTGATGATGATTTCTCGTCGATTGAAACGCTCTATGGTATCGGCTACCGCTACACCGAGGCATGAACGCAGTGTCGGAAATCGACGCATTAAAGGCAGAACAAACCAACCCGCCCGACATCATTCTTGGTGAGGACTGGGACGAGCAGGCGCGCGATGACATCCCCGCCTCGACCCCCAAGCGCGAGCGTCGCGGCTGGATTTCCCTCAATCGCTCGCCGCTGGCGCGCAAGATCATCACCTTCAACCTTTTGGCGTTGGTGGTGCTGGTGGGCGGGGTGCTTTACCTCAACCAGTTTCGCGAGGGTCTGGTGGTTCAGCGCGAACAGTCGCTGGTCACCCAATCCCAACTGATCGCCAAGATTTTCGAGGCAGAGCTGCCCGTGAGCGGCCCAGTCGATCTTGCCGCCAGCACCGGGGTCTCGCCCGAACAGGTCCTCAATCGCCTCAGTTTGGGGGCAGGGGTCAAGGTGTTCGTGTTTGATCCGGGCGAGGAAATCATCGCCGCCTCTATCGGCAAATCGACGCCCGACGGTGCCAAAACCCGGCCATATGGCACCTTTATCACCGATTTCCTCAATCTGATCTGGGAGAAGATCTCGGGGCTGTTTGGTCCCATTAGCACCGATCAGGTGGTCGGCGCGCAGGCCTTGGCGCGTCAAACGGTGCCGTTTGGGTTGGCTGGGATGACCAAAAGCATCAAGCTCAGCGACACTAATGGCAATCTGCTTTTTGCCGTGGCCACGCCGATCCGCCGCAAGGATCAGGTTCTCGGCGCGTTGGTTCTGACCACCGCCTCGGGCGAGATCAACCAGATCGTGCGCCGCGAACGCGAACAGGTTTTGCAAATGTTCGTGGTTGCAATTTTGGTCTCGATCGGCTTGTCTCTGGTCTTAGCAAGTACCATCGCCAATCCCTTGCGCGACCTTGCCGCTGCCGCCGAAATGGGCAAAGCTAGAAACGCACGCCAACTAAGCCCGAACCGTGTGCGTATCCCGGATATGACCGGACGACCGGACGAAATCGGGCGTCTTTCAGGAGCGCTTCGAAGCATGATAACCGCCCTATATGACCGTATCGAAAGCAACGAGCAGTTTGCTGCCGACGTTGCTCACGAGATCAAAAACCCGCTCTCCTCCTTGCGCTCCGCAGTGGACACGCTTCGAGTTGAAAAAGACGACAACAACCGCAACCGGCTATTGGCAGTGATCGAGCATGACGTGCGGCGGATGGATCGCCTCGTGTCTGATATTTCCAACGCCTCGCGGCTTGACAGCGAGCTGGTCAAAGAGGAGATGTGCGGCTTTAATCTGGTAACAATGCTTGAAAATCTGGTTACCTTTAATCGTTTGGAGGCCGAGGATGCGGGGGTCGAGTTTATTTCCGACCTTCCAGAAAAACCCATTATGATACAAGGGCTTGAGGCCCGTCTGGCGCAGGTTTTCGTCAACCTGATTACCAATGCGCTGTCGTTTTGCGAGGATGGCGATGCGGTCAAAATCTGGGCGCGCGAGCGTGATAAACGGGTGCTGATCGTGGTTGAAGATACCGGTCCCGGCATCCCCGAAGAGGCCCTGTCCAAGGTGTTCTCGCGCTTTTATTCTGATCGCCCCAACACTGATTTTGGCAATCATTCTGGGCTTGGTCTGGCCATCTCGCGTCAAATCGTCGAGGCGCATGGCGGGGTGATCTGGGCTGAAAACATTCGCCCGACCGAGGCTGACATCACGTCCGAACCACGCGGCGCGCGATTTGTCGTCGGCCTGCCAGTCTAACAAATGACCGCGCCAACAAGCGAGCTTCGCCACGCCAGTTGCGCAGCCATCGGTCCCTGCGCCGTGCTTATTTTTGGGCGCTCGGGTGCCGGAAAATCCGCCCTCACACTCGACTTAATGTCGCGCGGGGCCAGTCTCGTCGCCGATGACCAGACTCGGCTCGATCTGCGCAAAGGGGTGCTTGTCGCCTCTGCCCCGCCCCAGATGCAAGGCCGCATAGAGGCGCGCGGCGTCGGTATCCTCAGCGCCGATTACGCCGGGCCGACGCCGGTTATTTTGGCCGTGGACCTTGACCAACCCGAGCCAGCGCGCCTGCCGCCCTCCCGCAGGCTCACTATTCTGGGCGTGGAAATTGATTTGATTTTTGGTGCCACTAACCCCAATCTGGTCTCCGTTATTCATCAGCGCCTGCGCGGCGAAAGGGTGGCCTGAATGCCCGAAACTCCGACCACACCCCCGCCTGCTCCGTTCAAGGTGGTGCTGGTCACCGGCCCCTCGGGCGCTGGCCGCTCGACCTCTATCCATGCGCTGGAGGATTTTGGGTTTGAGGCAATAGACAATCTACCCCTGACCTTACTCCCACGCCTGCTATCCGGCCCGCCGATGACCCGAAATCTTGCGCTCGGTATTGACGTGCGCAACCGCGATTTCAGCGCAGAGACCGTGATCGAAGCTGTGGACATCATCGACAACGAGACCATGTTCGACTGCTCGCTGGTCTATCTGGATTGCGCGACCGAGGTGTTGATCCGGCGCTATTCCGAGACCCGCCGCCGACACCCGCTGGCCCCCGATGAAACCCCCGCC
Source organism: uncultured Rhodobacter sp. (assembly GCA_964413925.1). Lineage (GTDB taxonomy): Bacteria > Pseudomonadota > Alphaproteobacteria > Rhodobacterales > Rhodobacteraceae > UBA5972. The sequence continues at coordinate 12,338 of CAYPUW010000003.1, forward strand.
GAGGGCATCCGACGCGAACTTGATCTGTTGGGGGGCCTCAAGCAGCGCGCCGATCTGCTGATCGACACCACCGAAATGTCCCCCCATGACCTGAAATCCGAGCTGCAAGATTGGTTCGGTCCCAAGTCGAGCCAGAAAATGGCCGTGTGCCTGCAGTCATTTTCCTACAAGCGCGGCCTGCCTCGCGGGCTGGATATGGTGCTGGATTGCCGGATGTTGCGCAATCCCCATTGGGACCAGGCCCTGCGCAAGCTGGATGGTCGCGACAGCCGCGTTGCCGAATATATCTCGGATGACCCGCTTTTCGCCAAATTCTTCAACAAAACCCTCGATTTGGTTGAACTGTTGCTGCCCGCATATCGCGCCGAGGGTAAATCCTATTTCACCCTTGCGTTCGGGTGTACCGGAGGGCAACACCGCTCGGTTTTTATGGCCGAGACACTGGCTAATGCGCTTGCAGAGCGCGGCTGGCAGGTGTCTATTCGCCACCAAGAACTAGAACGAGAACTAGAGCGTGAACTAGAACGAGAGTTAGAGCGTGAACCATGAGTGTCGTGCGCATGTTGCCGCGATACCTGACAAGCAGAAACAAGGTGTACCCACTTGATAGGGATTGTGATTGTCGCCCACGCAGGTCTCGCGCAAGAGTATCTTGCGGCTTTGGAGCATGTGGTGGGCAAGCAGTCGGGCGTTGTTGCTGTGGCGATCGAGGCCAACCATGATCGCCGCGCCAAACAGGCCGAGATTGCTCTGGCGGCCCAACAGGTCGATCAGGGCGCAGGTGTCGTGCTGGTCACCGATATGTTCGGCGGAACCCCCTCCAATCTATCGCTTCTGGCTTGCGGCTCGGTTGATCGCAAGGTAGTTTACGGGGCCAATCTGCCCTTGTTGATCAAGCTGTCCAAATGCCGCAATAAACCCGTAGATGTCGCTGTGTCCGCAGCTCTTGCAGCAGGGCGAAAATACATAGATTGCTGCGAGGGAGCGCCTCAATGACCGGGCCGTGCGACCAAAACCTGCCGATCGTCAATGAAAAGGGTCTCCATGCCCGCGCCTCGGCCAAATTCGTTGAAACGGTGGAAAGTTTTGACGCAATTGCCTGGGTTAGCCGTGATGGAATGACCGTGTCAGGCGATTCGATCATGGGCCTGTTGATGTTGGCCGCCTCAATGGGGACCAGCATAGGCGTGAAAACCGATGGCACCGATGCGGCGGCCCTTGCACGCGCCCTGCAAGACTTGGTAAAGAACCGTTTTGGGGAAGAAGCCTGAACAAGATCTGCGCTAGGCGCATAACGAAGGACAAGTCGTTTGCAAGATAATCCTGCCCCGCTCGACGAGCAGCCATATGATGGCCGGAACCTGTCTTATGCGGGCACGTTTACCAACCCTTTCAAAGTTGCAGTCATTCGCGTGATCGAGCTTTTAACCGGCAAGTTTCGCCTGCTAAAACTCGTGCGCGCATTCGAGGCGGCGGGGCAGGTCGACGAGACCCATTTCTGGCAGCGCGCCATTGATTTGCTGCGCATTGATTTGCAAACCCCCGACGATCAGGTCGCCAATATCCCCAAAGAAGGCCCGCTGGTCATCGTCGCCAACCATCCTCACGGGCTGGTCGATGGCATGATCTTGGCCGAACTGGTCGGTCGCGTGCGCCAAGACTTCAAAATCCTCACCCGCTCGCTTTTGACCAACGTGCCGATCATCCAGTATCACATGCTGCCGGTCGCGTTCCCTCACGAGCCAAACGCCCTCAAGATGAACATCACCATGCGCAAACTGGCGATGGAGCATCTGGACAAGGGCGGCGTGATCATCCTGTTTCCTGCCGGTCAAGTCGCCACCACCGCCGGTTGGAGTGGTCGCGCCCAAGAGGCCGACTGGCTACCATTTACCGCCAAAATGATCCTCAAAAGCCACGCCAGAGTGGTGCCGATCTACTTCCCCGGCCAAAACAGCCGCTGGTTCCAGATCGCTAACAAAATCTCCATCACCATCCGTCAGGGCTTATTGCTACACGAAATCGCCCATTCGATGAAAAAGCCGCAAAAGCCGGTGATAGGCCCGATGATCGACCGCGACGAGATCAACCCGTGGCTCAAAGACCCGCGCGGATTTATGAACAACTTGCGCGAAAGAACCCTTAGCTTGCGCGAGTGATTATGGGGCGTGGAACTCAAAGTTTATGCCCAAAATACCACTACCTCAACACAGTCCCGCCCGGCGGCACCGCCGGGCCGCGCCGAACCTTCCCCATGGGGAGGCGCGATACAGCGCTGGCGAAAATTGTGATAGATCAATGGTTTGATGGACCATCTCATCCATCAAACGCCGAAAAGCGCCACCCCAAGGTTCGGCGCAGCCCTCGACCCTGCCCCAATAACTCGGCACCATACGTCAACGCGCCCCTACGTCAACGCGCCCCTATATCAACGCGTTGGCACCGGCGTATCCCCACGATAATCGTAAAAACCACGCCCGACCTTGCGCCCGTACCAGCCAGCCTCGACATATTTCGTCAGCAAGGGGCAGGGGCGATATTTGGTGTCGGCCAGCCCTTCATGCAGCACGTTCATAATCGCCAAACAGGTGTCCAGACCGATGAAATCGGCCAGCTCCAGCGGTCCCATCGGATGATGCGCCCCGAGCTTCATCGAGGTGTCGATCCCCTTGACCGAGCCGATCCCCTCGTAAAGCGTGTAAATCGCCTCGTTGATCATCGGCATCAAGATACGGTTGACGATAAAAGCCGGAAAATCCTCGGCAGAGGTCGCGGTTTTGCCCAGCCGCTTGACCACTTCATGCAAGGCCGCAAATGTCGCCTCATCGGTGGCGATACCGCGAATAAGCTCGACCAGTTCCATCACCGGCACCGGATTCATGAAATGAACCCCCATGAATTTTTCCGGTCGATCGGTGCGCGAGGCCAGACGGGTGATCGAAATCGACGAGGTGTTGGACGCCAATATTGTTTCCGGCGATAGATGCGGGATCAGATCCTCGAATATCGCCTGCTTGATGGTCTCACGCTCGGTCGCCGCCTCGATCACCAGATCACAAGCGCCAAGGTCAGGCAGGCTCGACGTGGTGCGAATATTGGCCATCCCGGCGCGCATATCCTCGTCCGATATTTTGCCCCGTGAAACTTGCCGCGTCAGATTGCCCTTAATCTTGTCGACCGCCGCCGCCAGCGCATCCTCGGAGATATCGTTCAGCATCACCTCAAACCCTGCGAGCGCGAAAACATGGGCGATCCCATTGCCCATTTGCCCGGCGCCAACGATGCCAACTTTGGAAATATTCATGCCTGATCCTTTCACAAGCCCGCCAGAGGCAGGGGCTTTTTGCGGCACCATATGCCTCGCTGACGGGCGGTGGCAAGCGTAATGTCGCCGATGGAATCGGATCAATAATTAGATCAATTTTTACCTTTAGCTTTTTGGCAACACCTTTGCGCCACCCTGCATGTGGGTGACTAAAACTATTGGGGTGAGAACATGAAATACGATCGTATTACCTATGGGACGTTGGATTATTGTCTTTATCGTTTCGGCAGGTCAAAAAACCTGTTTCGCGGGCCAAAGCCGGATTTCGCGCAGCCGCATTTGGTTTTTCTCGGCTCGACCGAGACTTACGGCAAGTTCGTGCCGCGCCCGTTCACGCAGCTTTTGCAACAAACACTCGACATGCCTTGCGCCAATTTCGCAGCGCTCAATGCCGGGGTCGAGATGTATCTCAAAGACCCCTCGATCCTGTTGGCCTGCGCCGATGCGCGCATCTCGGTGATCGCCGTTATGGGCGCGCATAATCTGTCAAACCGGTTCTATCTGGTCCATCCTCGGCGCAATGATCGCTTTATCAAGCCCTCGAAAATGCTGTCGACGCTTTACCGCGAGGTGGATTTTTCCGATATCCACTTCACACGCCATTTGCTGCAAACCTTGGCAGAGACCGACGCGATCAAGTTCTCGATCGTGGTTGACGAGCTGAAATCGGCGTGGACTTACCGCATGAAATCCCTGCTCGAGATGATCGAAGGGCGCACCATCCTGCTGTGGATGTCAAGCGCGCCGCCTCCTGAACGCGCCATCAATCTTGGCCCTGATCCGCTATTTGTCGACCAGACCATGATAGACGAGATCAGTCCGCTGGTAACGCAAGTCATTGAATGTATTGCTAAACCAGAGGTCACAGTCGCCGCAACTGATGGCATGATCTACAGTGCTGGCGATGCCGCCGCCGCCGAAAAAATGCCCGGTCCGGCCTTTCATCAACAGGTCGCGCGCGAGTTACACGCTGCCCTGAACGCGATGACATAAACCAAAAAAGCCCGCCATATCCGGCGGGCTTTTTCAAATTTGCATCTGATGACACGCGGGTTAAGAGGCCGCCTCGGTCAGCGCCTCAGTCAGGGCCGGAACCGCATCAAACAGATCGGCGACAAGCCCGTAATCGGCCACCTGAAAGATTGGCGCCTCTTCGTCCTTGTTGATCGCCACGATCACTTTGCTGTCCTTCATACCCGCCAAATGCTGGATCGCGCCGGAAATACCGCAAGCAATATAAAGGTCAGGAGCCACCACTTTGCCGGTTTGACCAACCTGCCAATCATTGGGGGCAAAGCCTGAATCAACCGCCGCGCGCGAGGCACCAACTGCTGCGCCAAGCTTGTCAGCCAAGGCCTCGATAATGGCAAAGCTTTCCTCGGAACCAACGCCGCGCCCACCAGAAACCACGATCTTGGCCGAGGTCAATTCAGGCCGGTCACTGGCCTGAACCTTGTCCTCAACCCAAGCCGACAGGCCCGGATCAGCCGCCGCCGCAACCGTCTCGACCGCCGCCGAACCGCTTTCGCCCGCCGCGTCAAACCCCGCCGTGCGGATGGTCACAACCTTGATATTGTCGCTGGATTTCACCGTCTGAATACCGTTGCCCGCATAAATAGGCCGCTCAAACGTTGCGCTATCCACCACCGCCGTCACATCGGAAATCACCATCACATCCAACAAGGCCGCAACCCGTGGCAGGATGTTTTTCGCCGCTGACGTCGCCGGTGCCACGATATGCTCGTAATCCGCCGCAAGGCTGACAATCAGATCGCCAATCGGCTCGGCCAAACCGTTGCCATAAGCGGCATCATCGGCGCACAGCACCTTGGCCACCCCGTCAAGCTTGGCCGCTTGCGCTGCCGCGTCGGCACAACCGCTTGACGCGCATAACACCGTAACGTCGCCCAAACCGCTCACGGCACTCAGCGTTTTTGCGGTCTGATCAACGGAAATTTCACCGCCAAGAACCTCTGCAAGTAATAAAACAGCCATCAGATCACCCCCGCTTCGTCTCTGAGCTTGCTCACCAATTCGGCCACATCGGCCACGATCACACCCGCCGCACGCGCGCTTGGCTCGGTGGTCGAGATGATCTCCAGACGTGGTGTGACGTCAACGCCATAATCGGCTGCCGTCTTCATATCCATCTGTTTTCGCTTGGCTTTCATGATGTTTGGCAGGCTGGCATAGCGCGGCTCATTCAGGCGCAAATCCACCGTGATAATCGTCGGCATCTTGACCTTGATGGTCTGCAAACCGCCATCGACCTCGCGTGTTATGACCGCATCATCGCCGTCGATTTCCAACTCGGACGCAAACGTCCCCTGCGACCAACCCAGCAACGCCGCCAGCATCTGGCCGGTGGCGTTCATGTCATTATCAATTGCCTGTTTGCCGCATAAAACCAAACCGGGCGCTTCCTCATCCACCACCGCTTTGAGCAATTTGGCCACCGCCAACGGCTCTATATCATTGTGAACATCCTCGGCCGCTTCGATCAGGATCGCGCGATCCGCCCCCATCGCCAGCGCCGTGCGCAAGGTTTCCTGCGCCTGTTTCACGCCAATCGATACCGCGATGATTTCCGAGACCTTACCCGCTTCTTTCAGCCGGATCGCCTCTTCAACCGCAATTTCGTCAAACGGGTTCATGGACATCTTAACATTGGCGAGATCGACGCCGCTGCCATCCGCTTTTACGCGGACTTTCACGTTGTAATCGATCACGCGTTTGACAGGTACAAGCACCTTCATTTCGCGTCTCTCCTCAAAAGAATACCCCGTTCGGCGAGGCATTTGGTACGAATCGTCTGCTCCGATTTACTGAAAACATGGCGGCAACGGTAGCGCTAAATCGACACGTCAAATATGTTTGACGTCGCGTTTTGCCGCCAACAAGGGCAGAGATTGCGACCAAGCGCTGCAAACCCAGCCGATTTGAGCGGCGGGCCGACCACCTTTCGCCTTGTTCTTGAGGGTCCAAGCCCCTAAATCCAATGCTATGATTAACAAACTCCCTTTCGTAAAACACCCCCCCCGCGTCAACGTCCTGCGTCTAAGCGGCGCGATTGCCAGCGGTGGGCGGTTTGGCTCAAGCAATCTCAATGACGCGGGCTTGGCTTCACTGATCGAGCGCGCGTTCAGTCGAAAAAAGCCGACAGCCGTGGCCTTGCTGATCAATTCACCCGGCGGCTCTCCGGTGCAATCCTCTCTGATTGCCGCACGAATTCGTCGTCTGGCGGATGAAAAATCCGTGCCGGTTTACGCCTTCGTCGAGGATGTCGCTGCCTCGGGCGGCTACTGGCTGGCTTGCGCAGCCGACAAGATTTATATCGACGCCTCCTCCATCGTCGGCTCCATCGGCGTGATCTCGTCGTCGTTCGGCTTTACCGAGCTGTTGGCCCGCCACGGGGTTGAGCGCCGCGTTCATACCGCCGGCAAAGACAAATCAATGCTCGACCCATTTCGCCCCGAGCGTCCCGGCGATATCAAACGCCTCAAAGCGTTGCAAAAACAAATCCACGACGCCTTCATCGCCCATGTCAAAGCCCGTCGCGGCGACCGTCTGAGCGAGGATCAAGACCTGTTCAGCGGCGAGTTCTGGCTCGGCGAGAGCGCGATCAACCTTGGCCTTGCCGACGGGATTGGCCATCTGGTGCCGACGATGAAAGGGATGTTTGGCGACAAAACCAAATTCTCCGTGCTCGGCCAAAAGAAATCGATCCTGCGCCGTTTCAGCAGCCAGATAGCGTCCGAGACCCTCGGCGCAGTCGGGCAAAATATTGACGATAACGCGCTCTGGGCGCAGTTTGGATTGTCGCGGTGATTATCAAAGTCGTTTTACTATTTTTGATCGGAATAATGGTGCTGGCCATGTTTGGCCGCCTGCGCACGCCTAAAATCACCAACCCGCTCAAGCGCGACAAAAAACTCGACGCCCGCAAATGCCCCAAATGCGGCAGTTATATTCTGGGCAAGGGGCCTTGTGCCTGCGAAAAGCATCGCTAACTCTAAGGGTGCACATATGAAAAGCAGGGCCGGATGAACATAGTTTTTGCAGTAACCGGCCTGATCCTTCTGCTGCTTGCGGGCGATGCGCTGGTGCGCGGGGCGGTCAATCTCGGTCTGCGCCTTGGCATTCCCGCCCTGATTATCAGCTTGACCGTGGTCGCCTTTGGCACCTCCGCCCCCGAGCTTTTGATCGCGATCAAAGCGGCGCTGAACGGCGCGCCCGCGCTGGCCATTGGTAACGTGGTCGGCTCCAACACCGCCAATATTCTGATGGTTTTGGGCATCCCGGCCCTGATTGCGGGTATCAATACCTCCAAATGCGACAGCCGCAAGAACTATACGTTTATGGTCGGGGCCACGGTCATTTTTATCGCGCTGTGTTTCATGGGACCGATTGGCATCTGGCACGGGGTGATCTTGCTGGCGCTGATGGGCTCGATCCTGACCGAAAGCTTCCTGACCGCCCAGCGTCATCGCCGCAACAATAAATGCGAGCCAGTTGGCAAGCCTGCCGATATCGACGAAGCCGATCCCTCCATGCCAAAATGGAAGATCGCGCTTTACCTCGTGCTCGGCCTGATCGGCCTGCCGCTTGGCGCGCAAATCCTGATCGAAGGTGCGCTTGGCATTGCCCGCGATTGGGGCGTCAGCGAGAGCGTGATTGGCCTTACACTGGTCGCGTTCGGAACTTCCCTGCCAGAGCTTTCGACCACCATCATGGCGGCTTTGCGCAAACACGGAGACGTGGCGATTGGCAACGCCATCGGCTCTAACGTGTTCAATCTGTTGGGAATAATGGGTATCACCAGCTTCTTTGGCCCTCTGCGTGTGCCGCCTGAAATCCTGAATTTCGACCTCTGGGTTATGCTGGGATCGACCCTGTTGCTGTTGCCGTTTGTATTTTGGCGACTGAACATCACCCGGATTTGGGGGGCAGCTTTGACCGGATTATATATCCTCTACCTCTCTGTGTTGCTGGCGTGAAGCCGGGCGCGGACTCCATAAGCACCACCGCCGCACTCGTCACCGGCGGGGCGCGTCGTTTGGGCCGCGCCATGGCGCTTGAATTGGCGCGCCAAGGCTATGACATCGCCCTTCACTACGTTGGTGCCGACGAGGAGGCCCATGAGACCGCCGCCCAGATCAAGGCCCTCGGCGTGAACGTCACCACCTTGCAGGCCGATCTTTTGATCGAACAAGAGAGCCAGAACCTGATCGCGCGCGCCACCGACGCCCTTGGTAAACCCCTGAGCGTGCTGATAAATAACGCCTCGGTGTTTGAATATGACGACATCAAAACCGCCACCCGCCAAAGCTGGGATCGGCATATGCAAAGCAACCTGCGCGCGCCGTTCGTCCTTACGCAAAACTTCGCGCGCCAAGCGCCGCCAGTGACCACCGATAGCCAAGGCGAGCCGCTTGCCAGTGCTGCCATCATCAACATGATCGACCAGCGCGTGCGCAAACTGACCCCCGAATTCATGACCTACACCCTCGCCAAGATGGGCCTGTGGGCGCTCACCCAAACCTCCGCCCGCGCGCTGGCCCCGCAAATCCGCGTCAACGCCATCGGTCCCGGCCCGACCTTGCAAGGTGCTCGCCAGTCGGCCGAGCATTTTAGCGCCCAGCGACAGGCCACGGTGCTAAAACGCGGTAGCAACCCGAGCGATATTGTCGCCGCCATGAGATATATTCTCAGCGCGCCCGCCCTGACCGGACAGTTGCTGTGCATCGACGCTGGTCAACATCTTGCTTGGCAAACCCCCGATGTGCTGGGCTTGGAATAGCTGCGCCGCTTAACCCACGCCCAGATGAGGCAGTGCTTTGTCCACCAGTCGCAGTT
>CAYPUW010000004.1:0-20461 GCA_964413925.1 uncultured Rhodobacter sp.
AAGGCTTTGTCGGAAATGGAGCGCCTCAATGTGCAGAAAACCAAGCGCTCCGACGGGCGCAAAATCCAGGCCATAATGGACCGGTTTCCCCGCTCACCTGACAGCGTCGGGCCGCAGGTTTTAACGCTGGAGCAGATTAGAATTTTGGATAATTACTATCGTCAAGACATTGAAACCATTGGTAACATTTCTGGTGTGACACTGATCACCCCATAAGCTACACACCAATTGGCCCAGGCCGACGCTCTTCACTCAGCAACACGTTGGCCTCGACATTTCCCACCCCCGGTAAGGTCATGATCCGACGGCGCAACACCCGCTCGAAATCGGGTAAATCGCGCGCGACCACGCGCAGGCGATAGTCGTAAAGCCCGAGCACAAGCTGCACCAGTTGCACCTCTGGAATGGCTGTGACCGCGCGCTCAAAGTCATCAAGCGAGACCTGCCCTTTGGTCGCAAGCTTCACCCCCAAAAACACCGTCACCCCGAAGCCAAGCGCCTCGTTATCAAGGCGAACCCGTCTGGCCCCAAGCACACCGAGCGTTTCAAGCCGCTTGATCCGGCGCCATGTGGCAGGCTGGGAAAGGCCGCAAATCTCGCCGAGTTTCTGCGCGGTTTGACGCGCATCATGCCACAGCTCGCGCAAAATCTGACGGTCCTTGTTGTCAAGTTCGACCTGAGACACATTCATAACGGCAGGCCCTCGCTGTTTTTGACGGTTGAAAGCAGCATTAGCGCCTCGATATCGCTGATATGGGGCAGCGTCAAAATGCGGGTTCGGTAAATCTGCTGATAATGCGCCATGTCGCGCGCCAGCACGTTCAGGCGCACATCGACCCGTCCTAGAAAGGTCTGGATTTCGTCCACCTCGGGGATTTTTCGCGCCGCCGCGATGAACATATCAAAGGCGTTGGTCTGGGTTTTGTCCAAGGTCACGCGCAGGCTGACCTCCACCTCATAACCCAAAGCGTGGTAGTCAATCCGCGCCTCATAGCCCCGAATAACTCCCGAGCGCTCCAATTTGCTCAGGCGACGAGCGACCGTGGCCGGTGTGAGACCCGCCTTTTCGGCGAGGTCGGGGATGCTGAGATCGCGGCTGGCCTGAAGGTGGCGAAGCAGTCGGCGGTCGACATCATCGGGGGCTTGCATGTTTTTTCCTATTTAGTCGCTTTAGGCGAATATTATTTTGTCTAAATTGCAGTTTTTTCATGTTTTTGTCCAGAACATTCCCTGCAACTCGGCTATCTATACAGGCAATCCCAACAAATCAAAGGACAGTAAAATGCGCGTTTATTATGACCGTGATTGCGATATCAACCTGATCAAAGACCTCAAAGTCGCGATCCTTGGCTATGGCAGCCAAGGCCATGCCCACGCCCTGAATCTGCGCGATTCTGGCGCGAAAAATGTGGTTGTTGCGCTGCGTGATGGCTCCGCCTCTACCGCCAAAGCCGAGGCTGAAGGGCTGAAGGTCATGGGCATTGCCGAGGCCGCCGCGTGGTGCGATCTGATCATGTTCACCATGCCTGACGAGTTGCAAGCCGAGACTTACAACAAATATGTGCATGACAATTTGCGCGATGGTGCGGCGATTGCATTCGCCCATGGCCTCAACATCCATTTCGACCTGATCGAGCCAAAACCCACGTTCGATGTGATCATGATGGCCCCCAAAGGCCCCGGCCACACCGTGCGCGGCGAGTTCGTCAAAGGCGGCGGCGTGCCGTGTCTTGTGGCAGTTGAACATGACGCCTCGGGTCGCGCGATGGAAATTGGCCTTTCCTATTGCTCGGGCATCGGCGGCGGTCGTTCCGGCATCATCGAGACCAGCTTTCGCCAAGAATGTGAAACGGACCTGTTCGGCGAGCAAGCCGTTTTATGCGGCGGCCTTGTTGAGCTGATCCGCATGGGTTTTGAAACTCTGGTCGAGGCCGGATATGAGCCGGAAATGGCTTATTTTGAGTGCCTGCACGAGGTCAAACTGATCGTTGATTTGATCTATGAGGGCGGCATCGCCAACATGAACTACTCAATCTCCAACACCGCGGAGTATGGCGAGTATGTCTCCGGCCCGCGCATCCTGCCTTACGAGGAAACCAAAGCGCGGATGAAGGCGGTTCTGGCGGATATTCAGAACGGCAAATTTGTGCGTGATTTCATGCTTGAGAACGCAGTTGGTCAGCCATCGTTTAAGGCGACACGCCGCATCAATGACGAGCATCAGATCGAGAAAGTCGGCGAGACGTTGCGCGCAATGATGCCGTGGATTTCGGCGGGCAAGCTGGTGGATCACAGCAAAAACTAGGCGCTAAGGCGACGAAACCCGAGGGGGCCAATTGCACGCGGCCCCTTCAAAAGCACCGGATTTATCAAGATATTCGGGGACTGAACTAATAGGCGCTGCCCATGCAAACCCGAAAACCATCTCTGACCAACTGGGCGCTGCTCGTGTTTTTGGGCGTGATTTGGGGCGGCTCTTTTCCCGCCGTCAAGGTCGCGCTGACCGGGTTTGAGCCACTCACGGTCGCGGCTTTGCGCATCGCGCTGGCGGCGGTGGTTCTGCTGATTCTCGCGTATGTATTCGGCGAGGGCCTGCCGAAATTTGCCACCCCTCGCGACCGCCGCGTTTGGCTCCATTGTCTGGGAATGGCCATATTTACCAACGCAGTACCGTTCACCCTGCTCAGTTGGGCACAGCTTTATGTCAGCGCCGGTTTTGCCGGTATCACCATGGCGGTGGTGCCGCTGATGGTCTTGCCGCTTGCGCATTTTTTAATTCCGGGCGAGCGGCTTGGGCCGAAAAAGCTGGTTGGTTTTGCGGTCGGGTTTGTCGGTGTGATCATCCTGATCGGGCCGCAGGCGTTTTTAAGCTCGGGGGCCGATCTTGAGAACCTTGCGCGCCTTGCCAGCCTCGGGGCAACCGCCGGCTATGCAATTGGCTCGATCATCACGCGACTTGCGCCGTCAACCCCGCAACTCACCTTCAGCGCGGGGGCCTTGTTGCTTGCCAGTCTGATCATGCTGCCAACGGCCTATCTGGTTGAGGGGCTGCCGGTTAATCCGCCAGTTCCGGCAATTTTGGCAATCGCTTATCTCGGGCTGGTTCCGACCGCCCTTGCCACCGTCATTCTGGTCAGGATCATCGCGCAAGTTGGGCCAAGTTTTCTCAGTCTGGTTAATTATCAGGTGCCAGTTTGGGCCACCATTATGGGTATTATTTTCCTGTCCGAAAGCCTGCCGACACAGTTTATCGGCGCACTCGCGCTTATCTTGCTGGGGCTTGGCATCAGTCAGGCCAAAAGCTGGCAGCGGTTTCGCACCTGAGCTTAAGCGCTGCTCATCGCAGCCTTTTCAACTGCCGCCACAATCGACTGCACCACCTGCTCCAGCATCGTCGCATCCTCGCATTCGGCCATCACCCGCACCAACGGTTCGGTGCCGGATTTGCGGATCAGCAAGCGACCTTTATCCTTAAGGCGCGCCTCCGCCAACTGGATCGCCTTTTGCACTTTTTCGTCCTCGAGCGGGTTAAACCCGAGGCTGTAGCGCACATTCTTGAGCAATTGCGGGCATGGCTCAAACACCGAGGCAAGCTCGCTGGCTTTTTTGCCGGTTTCAACCATCGCCGCGAGAAACTGCAAGCCCGCAATCAGGCCGTCACCCGTGGTCACATAATCGGTCATGACGATATGGCCCGACTGCTCGCCGCCAAGGTTGAACCCGCCCGCGCGCATGGCCTCGACCACGTAACGGTCGCCAACGCCAGTGCGGCGCATGCGGATATTTTGCGTGGCCAAAAACCGCTCAAGCCCCAGATTTGACATCACCGTGGTAACCAGAGTGCCGCCGACCAGCCGCCCCTCGCGCGCCCAACGCGACGCGATCAGACCCATGATTTGGTCGCCATCGGCAACCGTGCCGCGCTCGTCGATGATCATCACCCGATCAGCATCGCCATCAAGACAGATGCCCATATCGGCCCCGTGTTGCAGCACAGTTTGCGCCGCCAACGCGGTGTTGGTAGAGCCGCAACCCTCGTTGATATTGAAACCGTTGGGCGAGACCCCGATAGCAATAACCTCGGCCCCCAACTCCCATAAAATATCAGGCGCGGCGCGGTAAGCGGCCCCGTTGGCGCAGTCAACCACCACCTTGAGGCCATCAAGTCGACCGCGACCGGGAAAAGTGGTCTTGGCGTATTCCACATAGCGCCAAATGCCGCCTTCGATCCGCTTGGCGCGCCCGATTGACTCCGGGTTGCAAAGCGCGATTTCACCGCGCAAAATCCGCTCGATCTCGATCTCGGCATCATCGGAAAGCTTAAAGCCATCCGGCCCGAAGAACTTGATACCATTGTCAAAATGCGGGTTGTGCGACGCAGAAATCATCACCCCAAGGTCGGCGCGCATGGAATGGGTCAACAGCCCAACCGCCGGCGTCGGCACCGGCCCGAGCAGGAACACATCCATGCCGGTAGAGGTCAAACCGGCGGTCAGCGCATTCTCCAACATATAGCCAGAGCGGCGCGTATCCTTGCCGATCACCACCCGATGTTCATGTTTATCACGGCGAAAATACCGCCCCACAGCCGAGCCAAGCCGCATCGCAACCTCGGCAGTCATCGGATAGGTGTTGGCGCGGCCCCTGACGCCATCGGTTCCAAAAAGGTCTCTTGTCATAATTTATCTTTCCTCAACAACGGCTTATCTGGTCGCCTGCCACAGGGAAACTGCCTGACGCGTCTCTCTTATATCATGCACGCGCAGCATCTGAACCCCCTGTCGAAGTCCTTCAAGCGCGACCGCGATTGATCCGGGCATTCGCGCCTGCGCATCCGGCTCCTGAGCCACTTCGCCGATGAAGCTTTTGCGCGAAACACCCAGCAATATCGCACATCCAAGCCCGTGAAACAGGCTTAATCCACGGATCAGCGCCAAATTATGGGCCAGTGTTTTACCAAAACCGATGCCGGGGTCCACCACTATCCGCTCGGGCGAAATGCCAAGGGCAATGCAATATGCGATCCGGCCTTGGAGATAGTCGTACACGTCCAGCATAATGTCGTCATAGGCCGGCGCGTCCTGCATATTTTCAGGCGCACCCTTGGCGTGCATCAGGCAAATGGCAGCGCTTGTGCCTGCCAGAAAAGGCCCCATGCCCGCATCATAGCCCATCGCAGACACATCGTTGATAAGCCCGGCATCCACCTCAAACGCGGCTTTGGCCACCTCGGCTTTGCGCGTATCAATAGAGAGCGGCGTTTGCGCAAAACGCGCCCGCAAAGCGGAGATTACCGGCTGCGTGCGCGTGATTTCCTGCATGATTTCAACAGGTTTCGCCCCCGGTCGGGTAGACTCGCCGCCGATATCAATTAGCTCAGCCCCTTGGGCAATCATCTCGGCACCATGCGCAATTGCGGCCTCAATGTCGCTATATTGGCCGCCATCTGAAAAGCTGTCAGGGGTCGCATTCAAAACCCCCATCAGGCGAGGGCGATCAAAAGACAAGCCACAAACGGCGGCGCGCGGCGAGGTCAGCTTGGTCGCTATATCTTCCGGCAGCTCGCGCGCGGATATTATTTCACCGGGATGAGAACGCGCCAGACGCTCCACATGCGTGAACCAAACAGGCCCACCCGCAAGCAACAACGCCGCCTTAGGGCGCGCTTCTCCCGATTGCACAATCGGTCGATAATAGTGTTTATCAGGCATCAAACATCACAAATCTGTGGGCGACTTGACGTATCGAACCAACTCGGTTTTAGCGCCACGCTCGCCAACCACCGCCATGACATCGGCGGAAAACCTGGTTGCGAACCAACGCGCCAGATCGAAGGGGTCATCAGCGCCCGCCTTTGGCCCTTCGACCGCATCCAGCACGATCCTTGACGGCGCCCAAACCGATAATTGCCCGTGTTTTATAGCCCAATCAAGCTCTGTTCGGCTGTCAACGACAACGCAGCGCTGGTCCTTGGCGGCCAGAACCCAAGCGTTTTGTTCGATTGACAGCAAAGAGATACGACGATTAGCAGCGGTAATTTCGGTCACAGGAGCCACGGTCCTCGCCTGCTCCAGACAGATAATCGCCGGTAGATCATGTCCGGCAATCGCATCAAGCCATAACGCCAGATCAGCTCCGTGCAAAACCTCATTTGACAGAAAAATCACCAGCGGATGAACCTCGGTATCGGGGCGCTCGCGCGGTGTGGTTACTGGGCGCAACACGTCTTTCAGCACCACGCGATTGCGCACAATTTCGACCCCCAGCGTGCCGGGAATACGGTCGAGTTTCTCGATTCGCACAAATGCCCGCACCGATTTGGGGTTTTCCAGAACCCGTTCGGCAACCCGTTCGGCGAGGGTCTCAAGCAGGTTAATGCGCTCATCGGCAAGCTGCGCGTCAATCGCTTCGGTGATGGTGTCGTAAGACAGGACCTGATCCACGTCGTCAGACTGTGCGGCTGCGTTGCGCGACACTTCGAGCACCACGTTAAAGCGGATGCGCTGGGTTACTCCGCGCTCGGCCTGAAAAGCGCCGATTTCAACGTCGCGCATGTAGTCGCGCACCGAAATTCGATCCAGCGGATCTTTGCCGCTGGTGGCCACCGCGCGAACATGCGGCAGCTCAAATGCAAAGCTGGAATCGTCGGTCATGTCATGTTTCCCATCCGAAATGCACCTAAAACCCGAATGTTAAGCGCGGCTCAAAACGCGCTTAAGCACCAAACCTTTGCACCTTTCGCGTATCCAAGGCAATTGATTTCGACGCAGGTTGGAGCGCTAATTATATCGGACCAAACGACCATCACGATAGAATTTATGCACGCCTATTTCCGCCGTTCTGATGAACTTTTTCGCCCATGAAGGATTCACGGCGGTCGAGTGGTAATAGGTGGCCCCACTGGTCAAAGTGCGCGGTTCGCCATCCAGCATCAGGCGTGCGACTTTGCCAACTTCGCGAAAGGCTTTGCGGTCGCTGAGAATTTCGGCTTTGCCGTCGCAATTATAGGTAAACTGACAGGTATATTTGCCGCGCCCAGTGCCTTGGCGCACGACCCCGCAAACCGAATTTGGAAAGCTGCGGGCATCGACGCGGTTGAGGATAACCTCCGCGACGGCGAACTGACCTTTGATACTTTCACCGCGCGCCTCGAAATAAAGCGCCTCGGCGAGGCATTGATATTGCGCACCACCGCGAGCCGTGGGCATCAGCGCAAGACTTGCGGAGGTGTATTTGAAATTATCAACTGGTGCCGCCTTGCGGCGACCAAAAAACCAGCGGCGTTTAACACGTTTGGGACCGGGGTTTGACAGCTTGGTCAGGCGTGTGGCGGAGGCCCGGCGCAAAGTCGATGTTTCCTGCCCCAACATGGTCACGATTTGTGAGTTAACTTCGCTCGACAAGCCATTGGAACTGCTCAACCTTACCTCAGAGAATGCCCCACCGGAAAACGTGGAAACGCCCAGTAAAATCGTTATAAATGCCAGCGAATATCTCATGAGACTTACCTTGAAGTTACGTTCCATTCAGGCCCTGTCAGCGCATGACCTACAGAATCTGAGGGGGAATAGATAGGTTGACGGATTTGTCCAGCGTTAATTTGTGTCAAATCCGCAACAATCTGTTTACAAACCCCCTACAATCGTCTTTTTCCTGCTGACTGTGACCTCGGGAATTTCTGTGCTATTATCTATATTTAGCAGGCTACCTTCATGTAACTACCAAATCTTCGGTAGTTTTATTGGTTCCGCGCACCGCAGATTGCGCCGCGGCCAGCCGCGCGATTGGCACACGAAATGGTGAGCACGAGACGTAATTGAACCCGGCAGCCCGACAAAACTCGATTGTCGCCGGATCTCCGCCATGTTCGCCGCAAATCGACAGTGTGATATCCGGCTTGGCCTGCCGCCCCCGTTCCGAGGCCAGCAGCAAAAGCTCGCCCACCCCATCAATATCAAGCGTGTGAAACGGGTCTTCGGTAAACACGCCCTGACTGACATAAGCGCTCATGAACCGTCCGGCGTCATCACGACTGAGACCATAGGTCATCTGGGTCAGATCATTGGTGCCAAAGCTCAGAAACGCGCAATTGACCGCTAAATCACCCGCGCGCAGGGCCGCACGTGGGGTCTCTACCATCGCGCCCAAACGATAGGTGAACTCAACGCCGGTTTCATTTTGAACCTCGGTGGCGACCGCATCAATGCGCGCTTTGACCAGCTCAACCTCGCGCGCAGCAGACACCAGCGGGATCATGATTTCGGGCACCACCGCCTCGCCTTTGGCCGAGGCTTCAACCGTTGCCTCAAAAATTGCGCGCGCCTGCATATCATAAATTTCCGGCACCGTGATCCCGAGGCGAACGCCGCGCATTCCCAGCATTGGATTGAACTCGGCCAAGCTCTCGCGGCGGGAAATGACTTGTGAAACCGGCAGGTCCATCGCCTCGGCCAACTCTTGCATAGCTTCGCGCGAATGGGGCAAAAACTCGTGCAATGGCGGGTCAAACAGGCGAATGCACACAGGCAGGCCCTGCATGATTTCAAACAGCTCGGCGAAATCGCTGCGCTGCATAGGCAGCAGACGATCAAGGGCGGCGCGGCGGTCCGAAACGTCGTCGGCAAAGATCATTTCGCGCATCACCGTCAGACGATCTTCGTCGAAAAACATGTGCTCGGTGCGGCACAAACCGATGCCGTCAACCCCGAACCTTTGGGCGATTCGCGCATCACTTGGCGAGTCCGCATTGGTGCGAATTCCGATATCACGAAACTCGTTGGCCCAGTCCATCAGCGTGGCAAAAGCACCGTCAAGCTGTGGCAAAACCATGCTGACATCGCCCGCCATCGCCGCGCCATTGGTGCCGTCAACGGTGATTATGTCACCCTCGTGGTAAACCTCTCCATCCTTGGTGGTCAGGCTTTTATCCTTAACATTCAAGGTGATGTCCGACGCACCAACCACACAAGGCACGCCAAGACCTCGCGCAATCACGGCGGCGTGGCTGGTCATTCCGCCGCGCTCGGTCAACACACCTTTGGCTGAATGCATGCCGCGAATATCCTCGGGGCTGGTCTCGACGCGCACCAAGATAGAGGCCTCTTCGCGCGCGGCGGACGCTTGCGCGGCAGTGGCTGTAAACACGATCCGACCGCAGGCAGCGCCGGGGCTGGCGGCCAGTCCTTTCGCGAAAATCTTCGGCTTGGCCTCGGGGTCGATTTGCGGGTGCAAAAGCTGTTGCAAATTGGCCGGCTCGACCCGCAAAATTGCCGATTTGCGACTGATTGCGCCATCTTGGGCCAGATCGACCGCGATGCGAACCGCCGCGCGCGGGGTTCGATTGGCGGGGGCCGCGTCCAAAAGCCACGTCTTGCCACCCTCGATTGTGAACTCAAATCGCAAGGCGTCATGGCATCCCAAACGCGCGATTTCGCTGTATTTCTGCAACTCGGCCAGCGCTTTTGGGTTGGTGTCTTCAAGCGAACGCCCGCGTTTGTCGCCGGTTATATAGAGCGCCGATTTCCCCGGCTGCAACGCGTCCCGCCCCTGCCCCTTAGGCATATAACGCCCGCGAATGGCAGGCTCGCCGGTGGAGGGTTTGACGAATTGCACCACACCCGCGCCACTTTCGCCAGCCCCCAAACCAAGCGCCATACGCTGCACGATCAGCCCTAGCCCCGCATCGGCAGGGGCGCCATGCGCTTGGCGTAAAATCCGCGCCGTGGTCCCGCCCCAACTGCGTGCCATCGAGCGTAAAACCTGCAAAAGCTGGTCACCGGGATTTTGCGGAAACGCCTCCTCCATCTCGTCGGCATAAATGCCGAGTGCGGTCTGGAGCGCTTCTTGGCTGCCGCATTTATCGTCGTCAAGACCGTGAAAAGCTTCGGGATCGAGCCGCGCCACATTGATCGAATATTCCTGCACAAACCGGCAATATAGCGCATTGGCCGCAGGCTCGCCCAAGCGGTGGCAGAGCTTGGCGTGAATGTCGTTGTTCAGCCCGATATTGAGCAAAGTTTCCGGCCCGCCCCAAGCGCGCTTAACTGGGCTTGAACGCACCGAAACGATGGCTCGGTCGCCAAACTGGCCCAGCAAAGTGGCCACATCCGGCAAGCGTCCAGCGGCAATTTCGCTGACAGCAGAGACCGAGACCCCGTAAGCGAGCGGCACCGGCAGCCCCAATCGCAACAGCGTGGCCAGACGGCTGGCGCGTGCGCCAAACTGCGCCGAACTGATGTCGGCATCTTTTCCAAGTCGTTGAATTTGGACGTATTCTATCATTTCTGGCCTCGTTACCACGGGCAGAATAGGGAGAATTATCGCGCAAGCAAGCATTTTCGCTGCACTGCGGCATATGAGCCGCGCAGGCGCAAGATGCCTATCTCAGCCCTCCAGCAACTCAAATCTGGCCACCCGGCCCATCACATCGCGGATACGGTTGAGCAGGCACAGACGGTTTCGACGCATAATCTGGCTTTTTGTGTTGACTTGAACCGCCTCGAAAAACCCGTCAATAGGCGCGCGCAAAGATGCCAACGCGGCCATAGCGGCGGCGAAATCCTCGGTCTCTATGGCCGGTGAAATCGCGGTCTCGGCCTGATCAAGGGCCGCGAACAAGGCGATCTCGCTGTCGTCCTCGACGAATTTCACGTCCGGCGCGCCCTCATAGGAAACGCCGTCCTTCTTTTCTTCGGCAGCCAAAATATTATTGGCGCGCTTAAAACCCTGCAACAGGTTCTCGCCGTCATCGGTTTGAACGAAACTCGTCAGCGCATAGGCGCGGTTGACCAGCAACACGAGGTCGTCGCTGTTGGGCATCGCAAGGCAGGCGTCGATCACATCGTGGCGGATGTTTTGGTCGCGCAGATAGACCTTCAGGCGGTCGTGGAAAAACGCAAGCAGTTCAGAAATTTCCGCGCCCGGATAACCTTGGGCGAACACGGATTCCAAGGACGCGCGCGCCTCGTTTTCCAACACCAACCGGATCACGCCGAGTGCGGCGCGCCGCAGCGCAAACGGGTCTTTGCTGCCGGTGGGTTTCTCATTGATGGCCCAAAACGCGGTCAACATGTCGATCTTGTCGGCAAGTGCAACCGCCACGGAAACCGGCGCGGTTGGAACGATGTCGTTGGGACCAAGCGGCGAATAATGCTCCTCGCAAGCGCTCGCGACCGCCTCGTCCAAACCTGCGGCGCGGGCGTAGTATTTGCCCATCGTGCCTTGCAATTCGGGGAACTCGTAGACCATCTCTGAGGCCAGATCGGCCTTGGCCAACTGCGCGGCTTGCGCTGCCAGATCAGCATCCGCCCCCACCAGTGGGGCGATCACACGCGCGAGTGCGGCGATGCGATTGATCCGCTCGGCTTGCGAGCCAAGCTTGTTGTGGAAGGTGACGTTTGCCAGTTTCGCGGCCATCTTTTCCAGCGGCACGCGCAAATCGTTTTTCCAGAAAAACTTGGCGTCAGACAGGCGCGCGAACAGCACTTTTTGGTTGCCCGCCAGAATGGTCGCCCCCTTGTCGGAGGTGTCGCGGTTGGCCACGGTGACGAATTTTTCGATCCGGCCTGATTTTGGGTTTCGCACCGAGAAAAACTTCTGGTGCTCGCGCATGGAGGTTTGCAGAACTTCCACCGGCAGGTCAAGAAAATCGGTGGCAATATCACCGATCAGAACCACAGGCCACTCGACCAAGCCGGCAACCTCGGCCAACAGGGCGCGATCCTCGACCACTTCCAGCCCCATGGCAAAAGCCTCGTTGGTGGCCTCGGCCCAGATATGGTCGGCGCGATCATTAGCGTTCAGAACCACGTTATTTTTGTAAAGTTTCGCGGCGTAATCTTCAAATGACGTGACCGAGAACCGGCCCTGCCCCATGAAACGATGGCCCTCGGTGGTATCGCCGCACGGCACGCCGTCGATGCTGACCGGCACGATCTGCTGGCCCGCTTCGCTTGAAAGGATGCACAGGATTGAATGGAGCGGGCGCACCCAGCGCAGCGATCCCGTTCCCCAGCGCATGGATTTGGGCCAAGGGAAATTGTGCAAAACGGTCTCGATGACATCTGCGGCCACATCGGCGGCGGCACGTCCGGGCTTTTCCAAGACCGCAAAATAGACCTGACCCTTTTTGTCGTCGCGCATCTCAAGCTGATCGCGCGTCAGTCCGGTTGCGCGCAGAAATCCGGCCACGGCCTGATCCGGGGCATCGGTGCGCGGGCCTTTACGCTCGACTTTTTGATTGGGCGAGCGGACAAGCACGCCATTGATGCTCAGACATAATCGACGCGGCGTGGCAAAGGCGGCGGCAGCTTCATAGGTGATGCCCGCCTCGACCAGCCCGTTGGTGACAAGGCGTTTGAGGTCGTCAGCGGCGCGCGCCTGCATGCGCGCGGGGATCTCTTCACTAAACAATTCGAGCAGCAGATCGGGCATGGTTTAATCCGTCAGAGTTTGGGTTTTTTTGAAAGTATCGTTCATCTGACGCCACGCAAATGCGCGCCCGTCGCCGTAAACCGCCACCACCTGATCAACGCCTTTGGGCCGATTTTCAATCGACAAAAACGCCACCGCCGCGCCGCTCGCCAAATCATCGGTCAACTGGCCCACATCAAAGCAGTCAAACCACGAAGGAGGCTTGAGCGGGGTTGCGCCATCATAGACCTGATAGGTTTCGGTCAGCATCGGGATCGAGTTATCAACCGTGAAACACGCCCGAAACTTCAACGGGCTGGTATCGGCGCTCAGAACCGTGAAATCATGGGCCAGAATCGGCTCGTTAACCTGTTGGCCCGCAAGCGTCAGCGGGATGGTATAGTCGGTCGGGTTTGACACCTCGTAATAGGCGTAGTTTTGAAAATACCACAACGTGCCTGCAAATACCGCCGTAAAACCGAGCATTCCGCCCATTAATGTGCTCCCCTTCATGGTCTCGCCTCGCCGTTTGAATGGCCCGGCTCATGGCCACCATCTGCTGTCATCAGGAATGCATCCGCGCAAGATTTGGCCAGCGCGCGCACCCGCCCAATATAGGCCTGACGCTCGGTCACCGAGATCACGCCGCGCGCATCCAGAAGGTTAAACAAATGGCTGGCCTTGATGCATTGATCATAGGCGGGCTGGGCCATCACGATGCGTTTCTTGGTCTTTGGATCGCGTTTTTTATGGCTCAGGATGGCGCGGCATTCAGCCTCTGCATCCTCGAAATGTTTCAGCAAAACCTCGGTATTGGCCACGTCAAAATTAAAGCGCGAGTATTCCTGCTCGGACTGCATGAACACATCCCCGTAAAGCATCGGTATGGCGGCGTCCGGGTCGTTGAAAGGCATGTCCATCACATGATCAACGCCGAGAATATACATGGCCAGACGCTCCAACCCATAGGTCAACTCGCCCGAAACCGGCGCGCAATCATAGCCGCCAACCTGTTGAAAATAGGTGAATTGGCTGACTTCCATGCCATCACACCACACCTCCCAGCCAAGGCCCCAAGCACCGAGCGTCGGGCTTTCCCAGTCATCCTCGACAAAGCGGATATCATGGAGCGTCATGTCAACGCCAATCGCCTCCAGACTGCCCAAATAAAGCGCCTGCAAATCCGGTGGCGAGGGTTTGATCAGCACCTGAAACTGATAGTAATGCTGCAAGCGATTGGGGTTCTCGCCATACCGCCCATCGGTCGGGCGACGCGAGGGCTGAACATAAGCCGCCGCCCACGGTTTTGGCCCCAGCGAGCGCAGTGTGGTCGCGGGATGAAACGTACCGGCCCCGACCTCCATGTCATAAGGTTGCAATATGGCGCAGCCTTTTGCGGCCCAATAGGCCTGAAGCCTCAGAATTACCTCCTGAAAGCAGCGCGGTTTGCCGGTCATGTCCATTTCTGCGGTCCTTTGGTGCCCATTTTCGGGCCTCTGGTCGTTCTTGCGCGTTCTCAATAGGCAACAGCGACAAAAGCGTCAATCATCGAAGGGCATTGGCACGTGCATTTGATGTGTGATTTGATAGTCTGGGGCCAGTGATTATTTGTTAAGGATTGACAGGGTATATAAAGTGACAGGTTTCAGTTGGATTTTGCATAAAATTAGTGCGGTGTTTTTCGCCGGTTTTCTGGCCTTTGTTCTGACGCTGGTGGCCAGCCCCAAACAAGCGGCGGCGCAGGAGTCGTACTGGATTCAGGTCGAGAGCCAGAACAATATCCGCGACACCCGCTTGCGTGCCCAAAGCTACGCCGCGCAGTTTCCCGACACCCACGCCTTTTTGACCACCTCGGGCTGGTATGCGGTGGTGATCGGCCCATATCCACGCAGCCAAGCGCAGGCATTGCTTGGCAGCTTGAAGGCGCAAAACCGCATTCCTGCCGACAGTCTAATTTCCAACGGACGCGAGCATGTTCGGCAGCTTTGGCCCTTGATGGCCAACACCACGATCGCCCCCGCAACGGGTATTGTGGTGACCCAAGAACCGACAACAACCGCTCCCGCACCCGAGCCAACCCCCAAGATCGTGGTTCAAGAGCCTTTGGCGGTGAACGAAAACACCACAACGGCGGAAGAAAAGCCCGACACGCCGCCCGCCAAGATCGCCACTTCCGAGCAGACAACCCCGCCAATCATCACCGACCCTTCGCTGCCAATCGCTGACGAAAACCTTAGCGCCACCCGCGCGCTTGAGCGCAGTTGGAGCCGCGACCAAAAGAAACAATATCAGACCTACATGGTCTGGACCGGCGATTACGAGGCGGCGATTGATGGCGATTACGGGCGCGGCACCCGCAAGGCGATCAAGGCGTTTCAGACCCGCGAAGGCTTTGAGGATACCGGCTATTTGACCGAGGCGCAGCTTGTGATCCTCAAGCAGCGCTATGACAACACCATCGCCATGCTCGGCATCGACACCCTGCGTGATCTGGATGCGGGGATCGAGATAAAATACCCGTCCAAGTTGGTGGAGTTTGGCCGGTTTGAGCCTCCGTTTGTGCATTATAAACCAAAGGGAGCCTCCAAAGCACGAATGATGTTGATCAGCCAGCAAGGCGGGCGCGACACACTGAAAAGCCTTTATGACATCATGGAAACCCTCGATTATATCCCGCCCGAGGGTTATCGCAAGCGGCGACGCGACTGGTTCGTTCTGTCGGGTCGCAATGATAGCGTGGTCTCTTATACCTACGCAAAGACCGCCAATGGCGAGGTCAAAGGGTTTACGCTGGTCTGGCCACCGGAAATGGACAGCGTGATGCGACCACTGGCGACGGCGATGTATAACAGCTTTACCCCGCTTGACGGCTATGTGCTGGATGAAAATCTGGGTATTGGCGGCGGGGGGGAGCAATCGGTTGATCTTTCCACCGGCCTTGATACCGCCCAGCCTGCGCGCGCCGCGACGGGGTTTTTCATCTCGGCTGATGGCGTGGTTCTGACCCATGTGGCCAATGTTGACGCCTGCAAACGGGTGACTATTGGCGACGGCGTTGACGTTAAGCTGGTGGCGCGCAACACCAAGCTCGGGTTGGCGGTGCTTAAGCCCAGCTCTGCCTTCATCCCCAAATCCTTCGCGCTATTTTCTGGCGAAGTGCCGAAAATGGGGGCAGAAATTACCGTGGCCGGTTTTTCTTTTCCCGATGTGATGGACGTGGCCACGCTGAATTACGGCACGCTGACCGCGACCAGCGGCATGTTGGGCAACCCCGAAAACCTGCGAGTCTCGGCGTTTTTGGAGAGTGGCGACGCAGGTGGCCCGGTGCTGGACAAACGCGGCGCGGTGATTGGCATGGAGTTGCTCAAAAGCTCCGAGAACGCCAATTTGCCGGAATATGTGAATTTCGCGCTCAAGGCCGCGACCATCACCCAACTTTTGGATCGCTACAAGCTGACCTATGGCCGCTCGACCGCCTTCGCCACGGTCGCACCCGAGGATCTGGCGTTTATGGCAGGGGATTTCACGGTGAAGGTTTCGTGCTGGAAATAGTCCAAAATCAGGGCGCGCGGGCTTGACCCCGCGCGCAAACTCCACGAGATACTGCGGTCATGATCTATAAGATATTTCGCAAATCTGAGTGGTCGGAGCTGGAAACATCTGGCGCGACCTTGGGCGCTCCGATTGATCTCGGTGACGGGTTCATCCATATTTCTACCGCTGGGCAGGTGGCCGAAACCGCCGCCAAACATTTCGCTGATGCGTCCGATTTATGGCTGGCTGCCCTTGACGAAACCACGCTTGGCGATGCCCTGAAATGGGAGCCTTCGCGCGGAGGGGCCTTATTTCCGCATCTTTACCGCAAGCTTGAGCTAAGCGAGATTCTGTGGTGCAAACCGCTTCCTTTGGGGCCGGACGGGCACGAATTTCCTGCCGATCTGGTTTGATGTCAACGTGAGCACCATTGAGAAAATCGGGCTTGCGGCGCTGCACAAGCTTGATCCTGAACACGCGCATAAACTGTCGCTTATGGCTTTAAAATATGGGCTTAGCCCACGCCAAGCGCCGGTTACCTCCTCTCGATTGCGCACGACTATCGCAGGGTTGGATCTGCCCAATCCGGTTGGGCTGGCGGCGGGATTCGACAAGAACGCCACCGTGATCGCGCCACTGCTACGCTCGGGTTTCGGCTTTATCGAGGTCGGCGCGGCGACGCCAAAACCCCAGCCCGGCAACCCCAAACCGCGTCTATTTCGCCTGACCGAGGACCAAGCCGCGATCAACCGCTTTGGCTTTAACAACCAAGGTGCCGCCAAGATCGCCCAAAGGCTGGCGCGGCGTCCGTCCCATGGGATCGTCGGGCTGAACCTCGGGGCCAACAAAGACAGCGCGGATCGGGCGGCGGATTACGCGCAGGTTCTGGAGACTTGTGGGCGTTATGTGGATTTCGTTACGGTCAATGTCTCCTCCCCCAACACCGCCAATTTGCGCGATCTGCAAGCAATCAGCGCCCTGAGTGCGCTGCTTGAAGTCGTCAACGAGGCGCGCGCGCGGGCCTCGCCTAACCTGCCGGTTTTCCTGAAAATCTCGCCTGACCTTAAGGATGACGAGTTGGCCGGAATCGCCGATGTGGCCATGCGCTTGGGCATCGCCGCGATTATCGCCACCAACACCACCCTGTCCAGAGATGGGCTGAAAAGCCACGCCAAATCGCAAGCAGGAGGGCTGTCTGGTGCACCGTTATTTGAGCGCTCAACCCGCGTTCTGGCCCTGCTGGCGCAGCATTGTGCCGGACGACTTCCGCTGATTGGCGTTGGCGGAATTGGCTCGGCAGAGCAGGCCTATACCAAGATCAAAGCCGGAGCATCGGCGGTGCAGATTTATACCTCTATGGTGTTTCAGGGGATCAGCGTGATAAACGAAATTACCGCCGGACTTGAGCGCTTACTTAGGCGCGACGGCTTTTCTAATATCGCGCAAGCGGTGGGAATTGAAATGGAAAACTACCAATGAAAACAGTGGTCATCTGGCATAATCCGCGCTGCTCTAAATCTCGTGAGACATTGGAATTGCTGAAAGAAAACGGCTTTGAGCCGTTGGTTGTACCGTATCTGACCTCGCCCCCTTCGGCCAGTGAAATTCGGGTGGCGATTAAGCGACTCGGCGTCTCGGCGATTGATATCATGCGCAAAAAAGAGAAGCGTTTTGGAGAGCTGTGCCTGTCAGACGCCAGTGACGAGGACGCCCTGATTGAGGCGATGGCGCAGAATCCGGTGCTGATCGAGCGCCCAATTGTGTTTGCCGACAACAAAGCCGCAATTGGCCGACCTCCGGCCTCGGTTCTGGACATTCTTTAGGCCCCATCGCCCCATCACAGCCCTCTATCCAACCGACGCTTCAAGCCCGCGATAGCGCCAAGCCAACGTGACCGCGCGGGCGATAAAAAACACCATCAGCGCAGCCCAAAGACCGTTATTGCCCCACGCTGGCAGCAAAATCCACACGGCCAGCCCGTAAACTGCCACCGACCATATCATCGCGCGCCGCATGTCTCCGGTCCGGGTGGCGCCGATGAAAATACCGTCCAGCATCCAAGATGAGATGCCAATAATCGGCGCAGCGATGAGCCAGATCAAATAGCTTGAGGCCGCCGCCCGCACATCGGGTGCTGTGGTCATGAGCCAGATGACCGGACGGCCCGCCAGCGCAAAAACCACCGTCAGACCGACCACAATCACCACGCCCCAAAGGCTGGTGAGCACGGCGGCGCGGCGTAACTCGCCCTGTTTTTTGGCCCCGACCGCCTGCCCGACCAAGGTTTCGGCAGCAAAGGCAAAACCGTCAAGCGCATAGGCGGTAATGTGCAAAAACTGCAACAAAACCTGATTTGCGGCCAGCGTTACATCGCCAAGTCCGGCCCCCAGAAACAGGAATGACATGAACGCCACCTGCAACAGAACCGTGCGGATCATAATATCGCCATTGACCCCGATCATCCGCCTCAGACGCTTGGCGTCAAAAATTCGCGCCCACGACACCTGCCCCGCGAACCCGTCGCGGCACAGCCAAAGCCCGAGCAGCAGACCGGACCACTCGGCGGTAAAAGTCGCCACCGCAACGCCGGAAACGCCCCAGTCAAGCCCGAGGACGAACCACAGATCAAGCAGCAGGTTCAAACCGTTCATCAGCAGTTGCAACATCAAAACCGCGCGCGTCCTCTCAAGCGCGATCAGCCAGCCGGTCAACCCGAAAATCGCAATCGCTGCGGGGGCTGAAAAAATTCGGATCTGCATATAGCCGCGCGCGAGGCTCTCGACCTCGCCAGAGGCAGGCGAGATTTGAAACGCGGCCCACATCAAAGGCACTTGCAACAAGATCAGCGCAAGTCCCGCCGCGCCAGCCATCAACAAAACCCGCATCAATAGCGCGTTGACCTCACCGCGATCACCCGCCCCCGCCGCCTGCGATGTCAGCCCGGTGGTGCCCATACGCAAGAACCCGAATATCCAGTAAATCGCCGTCAGAATAACCGCGCCAATTCCGACCGCGCCGATAGGAGCCGCGCGCCCGATCTGCCCGACAACACCAGTATCGACCAATCCCAGCAACGGAATAGTGGCGTTGGCCAAAACAATCGGCGCAGCGATTTTGAGGACACGTCGATGGGTTAGACGCGTTGGCGTGCAGTCATTCATCCGAACTGGGCATCAGGAAATGACCCGTGCCTTGTGCAAACAGGCGCGCACGATTATCCTGCCACGCCTCCACATGAACGGAGGCATATCGCCGCCCGGAGCGACTGACCACCGCCCGCGCATATGCGTCTCGTGGCAGGCCGGAGCGCAAATAATCAGTGCTGAAATCAATGGTTTTGGGCACCCGAGGCAAGTGGCCCGAGTCCCAGTCATCAACCGAGCGATGACCCTTTTCCATCTTTTCCCAAGCGATCTGCCAGCTCAGAACGATAACCGCAGTGACCTCAAGAAACGCGGCTGTGGCCCCTCCGTGCAGGGC
Organism: uncultured Rhodobacter sp.; assembly: GCA_964413925.1. Classification (GTDB taxonomy): domain Bacteria; phylum Pseudomonadota; class Alphaproteobacteria; order Rhodobacterales; family Rhodobacteraceae; genus UBA5972. The sequence goes on from CAYPUW010000004.1 coordinate 19,426, forward strand.
GGGCAGAATCGGGTTACCGATCAGCTTTTCGTCAAATGGCATCACGGCAGTCAGCTCGTCGCCGCGCCGATCAAATTTTATCCCCATGAACTTGATGTACGGCACACCGTTAACCAGCGCTGACAGGGCGCGGTCGCGCCGGCCTTTGACAATCTCGACGGGTTCGGGGCGCGTGCGGCTCATGTGCTGTCCTTTCGCGTGTCGCGCTCGACCGTGAACGCGCCGGTGGCCGAGGCGACAGGGCGCGTGTCATCGGCATCAAACGCGTGGGCGCGCACAAATGCGACCGAACGGGTCACATGGTAACATTCCGCACGCGCGCTTATGCGCTGGCCGGGGGTTGCCGGGCGCATGTAATCAATGCGCAAATCAATGGTTGCGGTGCCAAGCGGTGACAGCGGATGCGAGACCACGGCCGCGCCGCAGCAGGTATCGATCAACGCCGAGACCGCCCCCCCGTGAACCACGCCAGTTTCAGGATCACCGACCAGCTTTTCGTCGTAAGGCATGGAGACCTCGGCCTTGCCATTGCCGATGAAATCCATCTGCATGGACAAGGCCCGCGTATGCGGGATCGCCTCCATGAACTGCCGGGCAATGTGGTCTTTCTGGCTTGCGGTCATGTCGCTTGTCATGCGGGAAGCTTTCTGTTGGTCGGCCTGAAACTCGATCTGATAATCAGCGCACTTGCTGTTCGTGGTTATTTGTCGCTTGAGGCGATGGCGCAAGCGCTAATTTTTTTCCGTCAGCGCGGTCTTGGCGTCAAATCGTGCCAATCGCTGGCCGCGCGCTTAAACGGGCCTTGATATTCGCCCGAATTATCGCCAGCGTAACCCGTATTCTGTTTGGGGACTATGGATGGATCAAGAGAAGAAAATTACGCTTAAAGAGATGTGCGAGCAGTTTGATGTGACACCGCGCACGCTGCGTCACTATGAATATATCGAGTTGCTTCAGCCGGAAAAAATTGGCCGCACCCGCTATTACGGCCATCGGGAGTTTGCACGTCTGAAACTGGTTTTGCGCGGGCGGAGAT
>CAYPUW010000005.1:0-20323 GCA_964413925.1 uncultured Rhodobacter sp.
AAAGCAAACAACTCTCCAAAGTTTTCCTCATATAAATCAGCTACTTGCCGCAATATTTTTGCACGATGTTCTGGTAAAGCCTCACCCCAATCACGCGCACAGGCCAGCGCTTCCTCGGCGTCCTGCTCACAAGCCATGCGCAATTCGCCTACCTGATCCGAGCCGTCAGCGGGGTTAAAGACAGCCATATTTTCACCTCCTGTAAGAACCCCCGCGATCATCGCCTCCGCCCGCCAATTTACGTTTTGAAACGCAGCGCGGGCTTTGATAATTCCCCCCACATCCTCGCGATCATGCAAATCCCACCCCCGCGAATTTCGCCGCGCCGCATAAAGGTCGCCGGGTCGCAAAACCGCACCCGAAGTGGGCAATTCACCATCGCCGACCATCAAAAATGGATCCGCCGCCACCTGTTCCGGTGCCACATCCTCATCAACAATCTGATTGACAAAAGAGCTGTTGGCCCCGTTTTCCAAAAGCCGCCGCACCAGATACGCCAACAAGTCGCGATGGGTGCCAACCGGCGCATAAATCCGACAGCGCGTCCCCTCGCGCGCCAAAACCAGCCGATGCAACGTCTCGCCCATGCCCTGCAATCGCTGAAACTCAAACCCCTGCAAATCCGGGGCCATCTCAACAATCGCGGCCACCGTATGCGCGTTATGGGTCGCAAATTGTGCATAAATCCGGTCGCCCATTCCAAGCAGTGCCCGCGCACATAAAATATAGGATGCGTCCGTCGCCGCCTTGCGCGTAAAAACCGCAAAACCCGCCAACCCCTCGACTTGCGCGCGCTTGATCTCGCTATCCCAATAGGCCCCCTTGACCAGCCGCACCATAATTCGGCGATCAAGGCTCTTGGCCAGCGCATAAAGCCATTCCAAAACCTGCCCGGCGCGCGTGTTATATGCCTGAACCACCACCCCAAAACCATCCCAACCGGCAAGGTCCGGGTCGCGCAAGACCGCCTCGATCACGTCAAGCGACAGGTCCAACCGATCGGCCTCTTCGGCGTCGATGTTGAACCCCATTCCGGCCTTGGCCGCTTGGCGCGCAAGGGTGCGGGTACTGGCAACAAGCTCGCGCAAAACCCGATCCCGCTGCCCAAATTCATAGCGCGGATGCAACGCCGACAGCTTGACAGAGATGCCGGGGTTTTCGCGAATATCTTGCGAGGTCGAAACCGCCGCGAGATCGCTGATCGCCGCCGAATAGGCGTCAAAATAGGTCCGCGCATCGCCAGCCGTCAACGCCGCCTCGCCCAGCATATCATAGGAAAACCGATAGCCGAGCTTGGCGAGTTTCGCCCCCCGTCTGATCGCCTCTTGGGTGGTGCGGCCAAGCACGAACTGATGGCCCATTTCGCGAATCGCCTGGCCGACCGCCTTGCGAATCACCGGCTCTCCCAGCCGTTTGACGGCACGATGAAGGGTTGCGGCGACCCCGTCACCCTCCCCGTCCGTTAACACTTTGCCAGTTAGCATCAGCGCCCAAGTGGACGCGTTAACCAATGACGAGCTAGAGCGCCCCAAATGCGCGCCCCAAGCTGACGGTGCTATTTTATCCTCAATCAACGCATCCACCGTTTGCGGATCAGGCACCCGCAACAACGCCTCGGCCAAACACATCAGCGCCACACCTTCATCGGTCGAAAGCCCGTATTCAGCCAGAAAAACCTCCATCAGACCGGGGGCATTATCGCTGCGAATGGCCCGCACCAGATCGACCGCACGCTCGGTGATTTTGCCGCGGGTTTCAGCGCTTAGCGGCTCATCACCTTCGAGGTGTTTCAGCACCTGAACCTCGTCATCCAGATGGCTTGATATAATGGCTTGGCGCAGGGCTTTAAGGGACGACATTTGCAACACTCCTTGACGTATTCACGTGGTAAGGTTATCAAAAGTGTTTAAGTCCTGTTGCCCTATTTTCGATGTATTTCAGTGAAATACCTCTTGTTCAGCTTAAATTTAAGGCTTTTTTGATGTGACTGAAGAGAATACCGGGAAACTTGACCGATATGATCGCCGAATTCTGGCGATCTTATCCAAGGATGGACGCCTGCCAATTACCGATCTTGCGCGAGAAATCGGCCTCTCCAAAAGCCCCTGTCAGGTGCGGGTCAGGCGGTTGCAAAAACAAGGCTATATCCTCGGCTTTCGGGCCGTGCTCAACGCCGAAAAACTTGGGCAGGATCATGTGGCTTTTGTCGAAGTCAAGCTAACCGACACAACCGAGCGCGCGCTTGACGCCTTTAACCAAGCTGTGCGCGGTGTTCCAGAGATCGAGCAATGCCATATGATCGCCGGCTCGTTCGATTATCTGCTGAAAATCCGCACCACCAGCATTCGTGCATATCGGCAAGTTTTGGGCGAGACAATCTCCAATTTGCCCCATGTGGGCAGCACCTCAACTCATGTTTCCATGCAAGCCGTTAAGGATAACGCCTATTAACGATCATTAACGCCGGACAGCAGCACGCCCCCCTATCCAGAGTTTTCCGGCTTGGCCCGCAGTAGCATCCCGAACAAATCGCGCGGGTCATCCGGGTCCGCCAACAGGTCCAAATCCACATATTGGCCGGTTTTTTGCAATTGATCGCGCACAAATCGCAAGGCCGAAAAATCTTCAATCGCAAAGCCGACCGAGTCAAAAAGCGTGATCTCGCCGCCATTCCTGCGCCCCGAAGCCGTACCGGAAAATACCTGCCAAAGCTCGGTTACCGGATGGTCGGCACTAAGCTGCTGGATTTCACCCTCAACCCGCGTTTGAGGGGGGTATTCAACAAAGATATTTGCGCGCAGCAGGATGTCGCGATGCAGTTCGGTTTTGCCCGGACAATCACCTCCAATCGCGTTGATATGAACACCGTTACCGACCAGATTATCGGTCAGAATGGTGGCATATTGCTTATCGGCGGTACAAGTTGTGATGATGGATGCCCCCGAAACTGCCTCTTCAATTGACGTGCAAGATATCACCTCCGCCCCAATACTCTCTATGTTTTTCAATGCTTTAGATGTCGCTCTTGGGTCAATATCAAACAGACGGATACGATTAATCCCGCAAATCGCCTTAAACGCCGCCACTTGAAATTCGCACTGCGCCCCGTTACCGATCATCGCCATAACGCGCGCACCTTCAGGAGCCAGATAGCGCGCCGCAAGAGCGGACATCGCCGCCGTTCGCAGCGCGGTCAGCAGGGTCATTTCCGACAACAGCACCGGATAGCCATTGCCGACATTGGCCAAAAGGCCGAACGCAGTGACCGTCTGCAGCCCCTTTTTGGTGTTTTTTGGGTGGCCGTTAACATATTTGAAACCATATACCTCACCGTCGCTGGTCGGCATCAACTCAATCACCCCTTCGCTGGAATGCGACGCCAGCCGAGGGGTCTTGTCGAACATTTCCCAGCGCCGGAAATCTTGCTCGATATATTCGGCAAGCCCGATCAAAACTTGCTCTAGACCGATGGCATGGACCAGTTTCATCATGTGATCGACGCTGACAAACGGCACCATTGCCAATTTCGACGGGGAGGGTATTTTCGTCATGCTCATCTCGCAACCTTTCCTCAAAATCTATTGGTTGGGCGATCAAGAACCTTGCGCCCCATCAAACTGCCGGTCAGATCGACCATCAATCGGGCCGTCCGTCCGCGTTCATCCAAAAACGGATTTAGCTCCACCAGATCAAGCGAGCTTACCAAACCGCTATCGCAAAGCGTCTCCATAATCAGATGTGCTTCGCGAAAAGTGGCCCCGCCCGGAACCGTAGTTCCAACCGCAGGAGCAATCGCCGGATCAAGAAAATCGACGTCGAAACTCACATGCAGCAGCCCGTTTGCAGCCTTGACTTTGGCCAAGAATTTTTTGAGCGGAGGCAGGATTCCCGTCTCGTCAATAGATCTCATGTCATTGACATCTATAGATAATTCAGACAAGCGCCGTTTCTCCACCGGGTCCACGGATCGAATGCCCATCATGCAGATATTTTCAAACGGCACCGGAACTTCTAGTGTCGGAAAATACGGCTCAAACCCCGGTAGGCCGGTAAAATACGCAAGCGGAACCCCATGCAAATTACCACTTTTGGTTGTGTCTGGCGAGTGAATATCCGGGTGCGCATCAAGCCAAAGCACATATAGCGGGCGCTCCAAATTCGCCGCGTGTCGGGCTATTCCGGCAACCGTGCCTGCTGCAAGACAGTGGTCGCCACCGAGAAACATCGCAAACCCCTCGGCCGCCGCAGCCTCGGCGATTTCGGTCAGTGCGGTGGTCCAGCCGATCATCGCCTCGGGATGGCGCGCCCCCGCGAGCGCATTTTTGGGCAGCGGCAACACCCGTGGGGCCACATCGCCACGGTCGCAAACCGTGTGGCCAAGGCTCTCAAGCATCGGTCCAAGCCCCGCCGTGCGATATGACGCTGGACCCATGATACATCCGGCCTGACTCGCCCCGGTTTCGACCGGCGCACCGACAAGGATACAGTGTTTGCTCATGGCGCTCTCCTGAAATTACTGAAATTTACATATCCTAAACCGTAAAAACGCCGTAGATTACCCTATAAATTGCGCAAATTAGTTCGTGACTAGTCAACTTGCTCAGTATAATTAGTCAAAGTGGATGATACCGATCAAAAAATTATTGCCGCGCTACGCAAGGATGGCCGGGCGTCAATCTCGACCCTCGCTGCCGACCTTTGCCTATCGCGCACCACGGTGAAGACGCGAATCGACCGCCTGTTGGCCAGCGGTGAAATCGTTGGTTTTACCGCCGTTTTGCCTCGGGACGCGATTCAGGCCCCGGTGCGCGGTCAAATGATGATCTCGATTGAGGGGCGCGGAACCGAGCGGGTCATTCGCCAACTTTCAGCAATGAGCGCGGTCGAAATCTTGCATACTACCAACGGGAAGTGGGATTTGATCGCCGAGCTAAGTGCAGACAGTTTAAAACAACTCGACGGAATTTTGCGTCAGATTCGCCTTCTTGATGGCATTTCAACCAGCGAAACGAACCTTCTGCTAGCAACCCGGAAAATGTCCCGCGCAGCCTCGGCCGCCGGGCATTCGACCGATCCGCGATAAAACACCAGCGCTCAAAACGGACAGCGGCAGGTGAATGTTATTCTTTTTCCGCCGTTCGGGTGGTATATCGTCAGAGTTTCCGCGTGCAGCATCAGGCGATCAGAGGCAACGAGTGCGGACCCCGTTGCATAAAACCGATCGCCTAAAATCGGGTGACCAATCGCCAGCATATGCACTCTCAACTGATGACTTCTCCCTGTTTTAGGCATTAGTTTCAACGCCGTAATACGCTCCCTTCGCGAAACGACCGACCAACGGGTTTGTGCGGATTTTCCGGTTTTAGCGCAGATTTTTTGCAGCGGCCGATTGGGCCAGTCGACAATTAACGGCAAATCAACCTCGCCTTCGTCGGCCTTGACCTCGCCCCAAACCTCCGCGCGATAAGTCTTTTCGACATGGCGGCGTTCAAACTGCAAGCCAAGATGGCGTTGCGACGCTCGCGTCATCGCAAAAACCATCAGCCCCGACGTATCCATATCCAAACGATGCACCAGCAACGCCTCTGGAAAGGCCGCTTTCACTCTGGTTTCGAGACAATCTTTGTGCGCCTCAGCTTTGCCCGGCACCGACAATAATCCCGGCGGTTTATCTATCAGCAACAACTCGTCGTCGCGATAAATCACAGCAACCGGGCCGAGAGGTGGGCGATATTGAAAAGGTGTCACGCCATCCGCCAAACAAAATGGACACGCGGCAATCGCGATTTGCTCTTGTATTTACGGCCCATTCATCCGACTCTTCCAGTTGAAAACGTCAAGTTAGGATCGCCTGAAATGCACCCGACAATCCGACGCATGCAAGCCATTATCACCAATCGCGACACCGCCGCAATCGGTACGATTCTCGCGGAAAACATAGAATTCTTACCACCAACCTATTGGAAAACCTGGACTGGGCGCGAGACCGTATCGCTTATCCTTGGCCATGTGTTCTCTGTGTTCACAGATTTTCGCTATCGCCGTGTTTTGGGCGACGATCTTGACTGGTCATTGGAATTTCTGTGTAAAATTAATGGCTTAGACGCCGTTGGCGTTGATCTTATTACCCTTGATAGTCAAGGATTTATCGTCAGATTCGAAGTGGTAATGCGCCCGCAGAAATCCGTTGCGGCCCTACGAAAAGCCATGAGTACCCGCGTCCTTACCAAGCCAAACGATCAGCCGCACTAATAAGACGTCGCCCGGCAAAATTCGCGCAACCACGTCGGTATGACCGGATCGCCCACGCCAAATATGCCCGCATGTTCACATTCTTATCCGCAGCCCTTCCGGGTCATAGAGCGGTTTTAGCGAAATTCGCGCCTTCACTCGCGACCCGGCAACGTCAATTTCGTAGCTTGAGGCAAGAATCTCCTCACGACTTTGACCTTTGCACGGAACATAGCCGATGCCGACCGCAGCACCCAAACTATGACCGTAATTCCCGCTAGAGAGATACCCTACAATCTTACCATCCCGCAAAATTGGTTCATTGTGGTAAAGCAACGGCTCCGGGTCAGTTAATAGAAACTGCGCCAAACGTTTTTCCAGCCCGTTTTCCTTCTTGGCCAAAACCGCATCACGGCCAATAAAATCGCTCTTGGCCGTTTTAACCGCAAAGCCAAGCCCCGCCTCCAAGACATGATCCTCGCAGGTGATATCATGACCGAAATGGCGGAACCCCTTTTCGATCCTGCAACTGTCCATCATATGCATTCCACAAAGTTGCGCTCCACAGGCCGAACCAGCCTGATGCAATGTTTCAAAAACATGGCCACACATATCAGCGGAGACATATATCTCCCAACCAAGTTCACCCACATAAGAAACCCGATGCGCACGTGCCAACCCCATGCCGATCTCAATCTGCTGCGCCGTGCCAAACGGATTGATTTCATTGCTGAAATCATTTGGTGAAACCGCCTGCATCAGCGCTCGTGCATTTGGTCCCATCACCGCCAAGACCCCTTCGCTTGCGGTCATATCCGTAATAACGACCCGCCGTTCTCCACGATGGCGGCGCATCCAAGTCTCGTCGGCCAAACGGCTGCTGGCAGGGGTTACCACCAAAAACCCATCGCCACTCAGGCGGGTGACAGTCACGTCAGCCTCGATCCCACCGCGCATATTCAAAAACTGCGTATAGACAATTTTGCCCACTGGAACCGACATATCGGCGCCGCAAATATGGTTCAAAAACGCCTCGGCGTCCGCGCCTTCAACCCGTAATTTCCCAAACGAGGACATGTCATATATCCCCACATTCTCACGCACGGCCCGATGCTCGGCACCACTGTTTTCAAACCAGTTCTGGCGCTTCCAGCTATATTCATACGCGCGCACCTCCCCCGAACGCGCAAACCAGTTTGCACGTTCCCATCCCGCAAGCTCGCCCATGACAGCCCCCTGATCCAACAGGTGCTGATGAAACGGCGAGCGCCTTATCCCTCTGGCAGTCACCTTCTGCCGATAAGGAAAATGATCCGCATATAATAGTCCAAGCGCCTCTTTAGAGCGCTCAAACAGATAAGTTTTATTGCCCTGAAACGGTTGATTTCGCGCAATATCAACATCGCCCAGATCAAATGGTTTTTCGCCCTCCTCCATCCACTGCGCCAACGCCATCCCAGCCCCGCCCGCAGACTGGATGCCGATGGAATTAAAACCGGCGGCCACATAGTAGTTCTCGACTTCCGGGCTTTGACCCAGATTATAGGCATCATCAGGGGTAAAGCTTTCAGGACCGTTAAAAAATGTGTGAATTCCTGCATTTTCTAGCATGGGCATTCGCGCAATCGCCCGCTCCAAAATCGGCTCGAAATGATCGAAATCCTCAGGCAACTGATCAAATTCAAACGTCTCGGGAATGCCGTCCATCCCCCAAGGTTTCGCGTTTGGCTCAAACGCGCCCAACAGATATTTTCCCGCGTCTTCTTTATAATAGGCGCATTCATCGGGCACGCGAAGCACCGGCATTTGCCCCAAGCCTTTGATCGGTTCGGTCACAATATAGAAGTGTTCGCAAGCGTGCAGCGGCACGTTAACCCCCGCCATTCGCCCGACCTCATGCCCCCACATACCCGCACAATTAACCACATAATCAACGTCAATTTCACCGCGTTCATCGCCTCGCTGCCAATGGACGCTACCCGCGCGTCCACCCGTCGTATTTATCCCTGTAACCTTGACGTTTTCGGCCACCAAAGCGCCTCGCATCCGTGCACCTTTTGCCAGCGCCAGCGCTATATTCGCTGGGTCGCCCTGCCCGTCCGTCGGCAGCCAAACGCCAGCTTTTACGTCCCTGATATTCAAATGCGGATATCGGCTAAGTACCTCTTTTGGCGAGATTTCTTCGACCGGCACCCCAAACGCGCGCGCCATGCCAGCAGCCCGAAAAATCTCCTCGCGCCGCGCATCCGTCAGCGCAACCGTGATCGAACCGACCGTGCGCAGCCCGGTGGCAATCCCAGTTTCCACCTCAAGCCCATCGTAAAGCTCGGCCGAATAGCGCGCCAATTTGGTCATATTCGCGCTTGCCCGCAACTGTCCAATCAAGCCTGCCGCATGCCAAGTGGTTCCACTGGTTAGTTTTTTTCGCTCCAGCAAGACCACATTCTGCCACCCAAGCTTGGTCAAATGATAGGCCACAGAGCAGCCGATAATGCCGCCACCAATGATAACAACACGGGCTTTACGAGGAAGATCGCGCATTTAGTTCACCCTTAAACTTAATTCAATAATACCGATACCCACGCTTATTTCGACACGTTTCATGCCTTGATCCTTTTGTTTTCTGGATCCCATAATGGCTGATCCGGCTGCACAACGGCATCACAGCGCTTGCCATAAATCTCGACCTCCAGCTTGGTGCCAACCTGCGCTAAATCCGCCCGGACTATAGCCAGCGCAATCGAGGCCCCAATCCGGTATCCCCACCCCCCCGACGTGGTCTCACCAACGACCTGATCATCGTGCCAAACCGTTGACATATAAGGCGCATCTGCATCGCCTGCATCAACAATCAAGGTAACGAACCGCCGCTTAACCCCGTGCTTTTGCTCCGCCAAAATCGCCGCCTTACCGACGAAATCCTGCGGCTTATCGAGCTTCACAAACCGGCCCAATCCCGCCTCCAGTAAGGAATAATCGGTCGACAAATCGCCTTTCCACGTACGATAACCCTTCTCCAGCCGCAGCGAATCCAACGCAAACATGCCAAAAGGTTTAATGCTAAACCTTTTCCCTTCCGCCATAATTGCGTCAAAAACCTCCGCCGTTTCAGCCTTGCGAGAATGAACCTCCCAACCCAGTTCCCCTGCATAGCAAACGCGCGCCAGCCGAACAGAATGTCCTTTTATTTCAACAAGTTGATGGCTCAACCACGGCAAATTCAGATCACCATCGCAGATCCCCGACAGCACGTCTCGGCTCTTGGGACCAGCAAGAATTTGCGTCATGTAGTCGGCGGTCTCATTGGCAACCTTAATGGGCGAGTCCGCAGGAATGCGCGACTTTATCACCTCAAGATCATGCCATTCGGCCGTCCCCGCTGTGATCAAGTAAAACTCGTCCTCTTTCAGGCGCATGACCGACATCTCAGTCAAAATTCGACCCCGGCTATCGGCCACATATATCAACCCGATTCGGCCAATTTTAGGAATGCCGCCAACGCCAAAGCCCCGCAGCCATTGGTCAGCGCCGCGCCCCTCAATATGATAGCGCGAAAAACCCGGCAAATCGAGGATACCCACAGTGTCACGAACCGCCTCACATTCCTCGCGAATGCGCGCCTGCCATGGACCCGCACGCTCCCAAGTTTGCGTTGACGCCTCAGAGATATCGTCGCCCGTGCGCGCGAACCAGTTGGCCCGTTCCCAGCCATTATAGGCGCCCATCTGCCCGCCAAGCGCACGGATTTGCCCGTCGATCGGCGACAATTTCTTGTCCTTTCCCGCAGGCCAGCGATAATGCGGAAAATGCATGGCGTATTCATTGGCATAAATCTGACGCCCGTTAACCAAGCAGTAATCCGAATCGGTGTAATCAGTGAAACGGCGCGGATCACACGACCACATATCCCACTCGGTTTGCCCCTCGGTAATCCACTCGGCAAGAACTTTGCCGGCCCCACCGCCTTGTGCGATGCCAAAGGTAAAGACGCAGGCCTCAAACGCGTTCGGCACGCCGGGCATTGGACCGATCAGGGGGTTTCCGTCCGGGGTATAGGGGATAGGCCCGTTGATAACTTTGGAGATGCCAGTTTTGCCCAGCAACGGCACACGGGCCATGGCATCTTCAATATACCACTCCAGACGCTCAAGATCGTCTGGATATAGTTGAAAGCTGAAATCCTCGGGCATCGGGTCCTCGGGGGTGACCCAATGCGCATGACAGTTTTTCTCATAAGGTCCAAGGTTCAGGCCATTTTTTTCCTGCCTGAGGTAATAGGAGGTGTCCACATCACGCAAAAGCGGCAGTTTTTCCCCAGTCTCGCGGGAATATTCCATAATTTCCGGGATTTCTTCAGTCAGCATATATTGATGGCTCATTACCATCATTGGCACGCGCCTCCCTCCAAACGGGCGAAACCACTCACCCACGCGCTGCGCATAATATCCCGCCGCATTCACCACGTATTCGCAGCGGATATCGCCCTGATCGGTGTGGACAACCCACTCATCATTTGCGCGCGAAACCCCCGTCGCCGGACAGAACCGCATGATACGCGCACCCATATCGCGCGCGCCCTTGGCCAAGGCCTGCGTCAATTGCGCCGGATCAATATCCCCATCGGCGGGATCATAAAGCGCGCCCTGCAAATCATGCGTTTCAAGAAAAGGATACCGCGCCTGCGCCTCTTTGGGCGACAATATCTCAAGCCCCATCCCCTGATAAAGGCCCATCCCTCGCGCGCGCTGAAACTCTTGCATCCGGGTCTGGCAATGGGCCAGTCGCAACGAGCCGGTGACATGGTAATTCATCGGATAGTCAACCGCCGCCGCCAGCCCAGCATAAAGCTCGGTCGAATAACGCTGCATATTCATAAGCGACCAACTTGTGGAGAACGTGGGCACATTTCCCGCCGCGTGCCAGGTCGATCCTGCCGTCAACTCGTTCTTCTCCAGCAACACACAATCGCTCCAACCCGCGCGCGCAAGATGAAACAACGACGAAGTACCGATCACGCCGCCGCCGATTATCACCACGCGGGCCGAGTTTGGAATATCAGACATCAGTTCTCTCCTGTTCAGTCAAAAAGTAGGCGCGCAGCCAGACCGCCGAACACAACCGCAGCAATCTTGTTCATTCGGCGAGCCGAGCGGCGCAATCGCTCTGCCATCACCCCGGCGAATACGCCATACGCACCATCACTCAACAATCCACCGATGGCCAGAAACCCGCCCAGCCACAGGATTTGTTGCCAAATCGGACCTATTTTCGGGTCAGTAAATTGCGGCAGGAACGCCAACACGAACAAGGCGACCTTAGGGTTAAGAATGTTTGTCAAAAAACCGCGCCGAAACGCGCGCCAGACATTACCTCGTCCCTTTTCATTCGGGAGGTTCCCCTGCGCCCGCCAGCTCTGCCACGCCAAAAACGCCAAATACCCAGCACCCACATACCTTATAAGCGAATACGCTCCCGGCGAGCTCAGCAACAGCGCGGCCAACCCAGCCGCCGCGAGCATTACATGCACCAACACCCCCAAGGATATCCCGACCGCTGCCGCCAATCCGGCCTTCGGCCCACCCGACATTCCCGACGCCAATGTGAACATCATGTCTACACCCGGCGTCAGATATAACAGCAACGCCGCGCCCAAAAAAGTGGCTATGGTCACCGGGTCCATTGCGGTAAGTGTGTCAAACATCAACGCGCCTCCATCTGCGGCAAACCATCTTCAATCTGGTAATAGTCGCCCTTGTCAGCCACATAAATATGACCCGAGACCTCTATGTTGGTCGGGCTTTCAAGTGCCCCCATTGCCACGGAAACCTGCCCGCTCCCCGCCGCGCGCCAGAACAGGCTGGAACCGCATTTTGCACAAAACCCCCGGCTCGCATTGGCAGAGCTTTGATACCATGCCAACCCAGCATCGGCGCATAGGTGTAAATCCGCGTTCGCAACCGCTGTCGCCACGAAATAATGGCCGCTGGTTTTGCGGCACTGGGTGCAGTGACAAGCCAATGCCGCACGCATTGGGCCAGTTAGCTCAAACCTGACAGCACCGCATTCACATGATCCTTTGAGCATCGCGCTCTCCTTAATAGTTACCTAATAGACCGGCGGCGCGATCACCCAAATCGCCACCGCCGGGATGTCATAGGGATTAGCCCAGCCATGCGCCTCGCCGCGAATGCGAAAACTGTCGCCGGGATAAATGGTGAATTCACGCCCCCCAATAGTCAGATCAAGCTTACCACTGATCAGATACCCGACCTCCTGCGTTGGCCGAAGGATGGGCCTAGGCAGGTGCGCACCGGGTTGAAAAACCGAATGCACCACCTCAAAGTCATCGGTCAGATCAGGCGAGAGCATCTCCTCAACCAACCCGGCTTCGCCCGAACCGATTTTACGCCGCGCACCTTGGCGCACCACATAACCCTGCTCGGTCTCCGGGGCATCGCTTTGACCAAAGAACAACGAGAGCGGCACGCCAAAAACCTGCGCGATCAAGCGTAGATCGTCGATTGAAGGATGAGAAAGGTTTCGCTCGATCTGGCTAACCCACCCGACAGAACGTTTGAGCCGTTCCGAAAGCGCCGTCAGGGTCAGCCCCCGTGCATGGCGCAAAGCCCGCAGATCCGCACCGAGGCTTTTGCTGCTAATGTCTGGCGAATCCCGCATGTCCATACGACCCATCATGAAAATTTTTCTACTTTTTTCATGGAGGCGAATCATCGAGAGGTCTAGGCCATTTGCGACATGGTGTCGGATTGCGGCAAATCACAGCACTCAGGCGGGAATTTTCACGCGTACTCATCTATATTTATATATATGAATAAACTTAAGTTTATTTACGTGTTTCAATCTTCTGATAGATTTCAATCAGCCAAAAAATGATTTTGTTTGCCTTCATCGCCAACGAGCACGCTGGCATGTAACCATGAAAAGGAACAACAAATGACCACTAAGAAAACACTGACCCGTCGCCTCTCCGCCGGAATTATCGCCACAGCCCTGATCACCAGCGCGGCCTTCGCACAAACCAGCATAGTCGACAGCGTGATCGCCAAACTTCGCGCCGATGGCTTCACTCAATTTCAAGTTGGACGGACATTTTTCGGCCGCATCAAAATCGACGCCATCTCGGCCAACTCCGCGCGTGAGGTCATCATGAACCGCGCCACTGGCGAAGTCCTGCGCGATGCCGACATGACCGCAAAAAGGGACGCGATGCGGGCAGAATTCGCTAAAAACGCGGCGGCCATGGGGACGATGGACGGCTCAAACGGCACTGCCGGAATGGGCGGATCCAGCACCTCCGGCGGCATGGGCAGTTCCAGCGGCTCCGGCGGCATGGGCGGCTCCAGCGGCATCGGTGGCATGGGCGGCTCCGGCGGCATGGGCGGCTCAAGCGGCATCGGCGGCTGATAGCGCATCCAATCGCAGCGCGGCAAACCCATCGCCGCGCTGCTTTTTGACTTGAAACAAGGAAAACGCCTCAATGAAACTCGCCGCAGGATTTCGCGCAGACAAGATACTGCTTGTACTAATCATCATACTCCAAGCCCTGTTTTCCGGCTTTTACATCCTCGACTTTGTACTCGATGTGTCCGGCATCCGCACCGTGCCTATGAGCTGGGAATATTACGAAATTGTGCAGGCGGCAACAATCGTCGGGTTGGTTTTAGGGGTGGTTCTGGGCGTAATCATGCTCCTCAACCTGTTGCGCAGAATGCACGAAGTCAACTCAACCGTGCTGGCCGCAACCGGCGCGTTTCACGACCTCATGCAGCTGAAATTCACCCAATGGGACCTCTCCCCGTCCGAGCGCGACGTGGCAACATTCACCATCAAAGGCCTCTCCAATGAGGAGATCGCCTCCATGCGCGGCAAAAGCGTCGGCACCATAAAGTCCCAATGCAACGCCATTTATCGCAAGGCCGCAGTGACAGGTCGCGCCCAATTGATCAGCCTGTTCATCGAGGATCTGACCGCCCCGACCACCTGATCCAAAGCGCAAATGCGCAGGTTTCGGGTGGTTGCCACAGGAAAAATACGCCATGCTCACGCGAAAATCAGGTCGAACCAAGGACGCGCAATGAGCCAAAATCCCTATCATTACGACGTGATCGCCCGCGCGCTGGCCTTTATGGACCAACACGCCGAGACCAGGCCGGATCTCGGGCAGATCGCGGCGGCAACCGGCCTTAGCACCGCCCATTTTCAGCGTGTTTTCAGCAAATGGGTCGGCGTTTCCCCCAAACGCTACCAACAATATCTCGAGCTTGACCTCGCCAAAAACCTGCTCAAACAACACAAATCCTTGCTTGACGCCGCCTCCGGTTCGGGGCTGTCAGGGGCCTCGCGCCTCCATGATCTGTTCCTGAAATGGGAGGCAATGACCCCCGGCGAGTACGCCAAAAAGGGCCAAGGCCTGACCATCCGCTATGGCTGGTTTGACGGCCCATACGGCGAGATGCTGGCGATGGGAACCACGCGCGGCCTCTGCGGATTGGCGTTTGCGGCCGAGTGCGGGCGCGACCTCGTCTTGGCAGATATGTCCGCGCGTTGGCCAAATGCCGACATTCTGCAAGAGCCGGACGCGATCCGCATGTGGGTAAACGCCGCCTTTGGCACCAGCAAAAATCCCGCACGACTGCACCTGATCGGCGCGCCATTTCAGATAAAAGTTTGGGAGGCCCTGCTCACCATCCCCTCGGGCCACGTCACCACCTACTCCGAAATCGCCCGTCATATCGGCACGCCAAAAGCCATGCGCGCGGTCGGAACCGCCGTCGGACGCAACCCCGTCAGTTGGTTGATCCCGTGCCACCGGGTCCTTCGCGTGGGCGGCGGTCTGGGCGGATACCACTGGGGCCTGCCGCTAAAGCGCGCGATGCTGGCACGCGAAGCTGCCCAACTCGAGGCCAGTTTATAGGCAAAACCGGCACATTCCCGCACCGATTTGCTCGCATGTTAAACAGCCGCATGCGCGGGGCTGGAAAACTTGCTAAACTGCCCCCATATCTGACAAAAATCAAAGGTCCGATTATGATACAACTCACCAGACCCCTTGGCCTCATCGCCGTCAGCGCCTTTCTTCTTTCCGCCTGCGTTGCGCCGATCGGCACCCAGCCTCCCACCACGCCTGATGCCGCGATCACGCCCACCCAGCAAACGCTTGTAGCGCAGGAAACGGCATTGCGCGCTGTTCTCGGCGGCGGAGATATTGTCATCGTTAACACCGGCTCAGCGCTGGACCTAACCTTTCCCGAGGCCGTCACCTTTGACGGCAAAAGCGCGAAACTAAGCGTTGGTATCGAAGGCCGTCTCGCTGTTCTTGCCAGCAATATCAACGACTTCCCCAATACCACCGTCGGTATTTTCGGCCATACCGATAGCAACGGTCCCGCCAGTTTCAACCTGCAACTCTCCAAAGACCGCGCCGACGCCATCTATAATCTGTTTGTGCGCGCCGGGGTTTCAACGGATCGACTTTCCGCCACCGGACGCGGTGAAAGCGATCCCGTCGCCACCAATCTTACCGCGAGTGGCCGCCTCAAAAACCGCCGGGTAGAGATCATCATTCGTCCCAAACTCGACCTCATGATCAACTAACGAGGCAGCAGCGGATTGCCCTTGCGTCAAACTGGTCATATAATCTGACCAGTTGAGGTTCAGGAGCGCCCATGCCCTTCCAAAAAATCGAGGCCGAAACGCTGTCGGCTCAGGTAATCCGCCAGATCGAGCAATTGATCCTACGCGGCATCTTGCGCCCCGGCGAGCGGCTCCCGTCTGAACGTGACCTCGCCACCCGGCTTGGCGTTTCGCGACCGTCTTTGCGCGATGCCCTTGACGCACTGGAGCTGCAAAACCTTTTGACCACACGCCCAGGGGCCGGGGTTTTCGTGGCCGAATTTCTCGGTTCGGCCTTTTCCGCACCGCTGATGCGCCTGTTTGCAACCCATGACGAAGCGCTGTTTGACTACCTGTCCTTTCGCCGAGATCTCGAAGGTCTGGCCGCCGCGCGCGCCGCCCGATTGGCCAGCGACACCGACCTCAAAACTATCGCCACGATCTTTGCCAAGATGGAGGCCGCAAGCCGCGCTGCTGATCCCGAAAACGAAGCGCGACTGGACGCCGAGTTCCACCTTTCGATCATAGAAGCCTCTCATAATGTGGTGATGCTGCACATGATGCGCTCGATGTTTCAGATGTTGCAGGCTGGCGTTTTTTACAACCGAAAGGTTATCTTCTCCCAGAAAACCACCCGCCAAACCTTGCTCGCCCAACACCGCGATATTCACCTCGCTCTGGCCGCGCGCAAGCCGGATTTGGCGCAAGAGGCGGTCAATATTCACCTCGACTTTGTCACACATGCCATGCGCGACCATAAGCGAACCGAGCAAAACGAATCGGTGGCCAAACAACGCTTGGAACACGAGCGTCGCCGCCCATAGCCCGACCAATTGCCGGCTGTTGTTTCCTGACGAGCGCTAATTCCGACCCAATTTCAGACATTGAACCAAGTACTTCAAAGGTTAACCAACCGTCTTTGACTCAATTTTTCAATGATGCCATGGTTTTACCATATTTTAATAGTCGGAGGCAGACATGAACAAAACGTTAATTTTAGCAGCACTTTTAGCCGCTTCAGCATCTGCGGGGCAGGCACAAACCTATGGAACGGTCGCTTATCCTGACAACTGGCAAGGCGGTCCACCCCTGCCTCCGGTCAACCAGCCGATGGGCTACTCACTACAACCTCAGGGTTATTACGCCCAACCCCGCGTGCAATATGTCCAGCCGCAGGAAATCTATGTCCGCCCCTATTACGCCCAAACCCAAGTCCAGCCTCAAGCCCGGGTTTACCTGCAACCGCCAGTGCAGTTTGTTCAAGCGCAGGGCCGCTATGCGCAACCGCAGGTTCGTTATATGCAGACGCAACCCTATGCCTCGCGCGCCTATTCCAGCACCTATGTCGTGCAACAGCGCCTACCGCTCGTGCAAGGCCCTCCGCAATCGCGCTGCGTAGTTGCCAACCTCAATGGTACCGCCCTGCAAGAGGGCTGTGGAATGGTCTCAATCAATCAAGTCGACGCCCCCATGCTGCGCCGAAAATTTAGCGCCTATCGCCCCAATTCCGGCTATGTGCTGAACTTGCCCGCTGACTCCGACTATAGCGACCGAAACTAACACCCCCTCGGCTAAACAAAAAACCCCGGCCTACGATGACCGGGGTTTTTTACTAACTTTTGATTAACACGTAGTCGTCGCGCCAGCCCGTATGCCTGATCAGTTCAGCTTAGCTCCAACCTCGCCAATCGCCGCGTCAATCAGCGCGCCGCCTTGCTTGGCGGTCATAGAGTCGGCAATCACATCGCCCGCCGCCGCAACGGCCACCGCAATTGCGGTGTCGCGCACTTCTCGAACCGCAGCGGCCTGTGCGGACACAATTTGCTCCTCGGCAGCTTTGAGGCGGCGCGCAATCGACTCTTTCAAGTCCTCTTTTGCCTGCAAGGCCGCAGTCGCCGCCTCTGCCTTGGCATGCACCACAATCTGCGCGGAATGCTCAACCACTTCTTTTTGCTTGCGCTCATAAGAGGCCAAAATGGTCTGCGCTTCTTCCCGCAAAGCGCGCGCTTCGTCCAGTTCGCCGCGAATACCGTCGGCGCGTTTGTCCAGCATTCCGGTCAACAAGCCCGGCACTTTGTAATAAATCAGCACGCCCACGAACAAAACGAAGGCCAGCGTCACCACGGCTTCGACGTTTTGTAACGAGAAGAACGGGGCTTCTTCACCAGCAGAGGCAGGCAGCGCCGCCGCGCTCGCCACTGCAATTCCCAGAACAGTAATCTGGATAATTCTGCAACTCTTCATGGCCCTACCCTTTCAGCTTTGCGGCAACCGCCGCGTTCACCGCTTTGGCGTCACCAGAGCCGGGCAAGATCATGTTAACGATCTCGCCAGTCGTCTCCTTGGCAACCGCCTCCACCGCCTTGAGCGCACCTTTGCGAATCTCGGCAATCGCCACCTCTGACTCAGCGGATTTGGCCGAGATTTCAGCATCGGCCTGTGCAATCGCTACATCAAGATCGCGCTGAATTTCCGCCTTGGCTTCGGCCACGATACGCCCCGCCTCGGCACGGGCCTCGGCCAGCGCCTTGGTATAGATCTCCTCGGCCTCAAGCGCCTTTTGCTTCAATTCTTCCGCCTGCTCGATATCATGCGATATCGCCCCTTGCCGCTCGCCCAAAACCGACGCGATGCGCGGCAAAGCAATCCGGCTGAGGATCAGATAGAGCGAGATCAGCATGACGATCAACCAGAACCACTGGTTCGGGTAGGTCGAAAAATCAAGCTGCGGCATGCCGTTTGCGTGTTCGGAAACAGCGCCCCCGGCCTCGGCCAATAAGATATCAGATGCCATCGCACCCTCCGTAAGCATTTGGGGGTCGTTGAGCGCCCCCCTTTTCCAGCGGCGATACCAATATCAGCACCGCCCGGACAAGTCTTTTGCTCGGCTGATTAACCCTGCGCGTACATCAGCAGCAATGCAACCAGGAACGAGAAAATCCCCAGCGCCTCTGCAAATGCAATACCGATAAACATTGTTGCTGTTTGGCCAGCGGCTGCCGACGGATTGCGCAATGCGCCCGACAGATAATTGCCAACAACAAGGCCCACACCGACGGCCGCGCCGCCCATGCCTGTGGTTGCAAGGCCCGCACCGATCAGTGCGCCCATTTGTACCAGATCGCCTGTAACTGCCATTTGAATTCTCCTTTAGATGTGAATGGCTGGAATGAGTATTCTGTTAAGCCCTAGTGCCCCGGATGCAGCGCATCGTTAAGATAAACACAGGTCAGAATTGTGAAAACATAGGCCTGAATGAACGCAACGATCACCTCAAGCCCATAGACGGCCATGATGGCCACGACTGGGAAAACCGCAAACACGCCAAGCGCGCCGGCAAACCCCGCAAAAACCTGAATAACCGCGTGCCCGGCCATCATGTTGCCCATAAGACGAATAGAGTGGCTGACCGGACGCACGAAATACGAGATAACCTCGATGATCGCAAGGATCGGTCGCAACGGCAGCGGCGCGCTGGATATCCAGAAGATCTTCAAAAAGCGCGGGCCGTTCTTAACGAAACCCAGAATGGTGATGGTCAAAAACACCGACAGCGCCAAAAACACCGTAATGGCGGCATGGCTGGTGGTGGTAAACGCGTAAGGGAGCAGACCGAGAACATTGGCAAAGATCAAAAACGTGAACAACGTCATAATATGCGGAAAGAATTTCAGCCCTTCCTTGCCGTTGATATCCTCGATCATTTTATAGGTAAAACCGTAGAAAATCTCGGCAATCGACTGAACGCGCGTGGGCACCATGGCCCGACCACGGGTGCCGATCACCAACAGCAGGATTATCAAAACCAGCGAAACACCCATCCACAGCGTCATATTGGTCGGCGTGTACCAAGTCAGAGTATCGCCACCAAACAGAGGCCGGATGACAAACTGGTCCATGGGAAAGATGTTGAATGCGCTTTCTGCTTGTTCTTCAACGGCCATCGGCGTCACTTTCTTGTCGTCATGCCCAATTCGGGCGTTACTCTTCTGCCTTGGCCTTGTTGGCGGCCTTGACGTTTTCAGCCTGGATTTCGGCGGCCGAGCGCATCATGGTGCGAATTCCGGCGGCAAAACCCAACAATGTAAACAGTATCAGAAAGATCGGGATCGTCCCGAACAGGCTGTCCAGCCCGTATCCAATACCAAATCCGAGGCCGACTCCGACCACAAGCTCGATCACCATCCGCCAAGCCCCACGGGCGGCGGTACTGTGATCCACATGACGATGAGTTGGCTCCTTCACCGATTTCGCAGCGCTTATGCGGGCGGCGAGGTCGTCCAAAGCTTTTGGATCAGGCGCGTCCGACATCAAAGTAGCCCCTCTCAACAGTCTGGCGGAACCTAGAAAGCCACCGGCTCAGAGTCAAGCCAGAACAACGAGGCCGCAATATAGCCTAACCATCTGTACTTACACAGTATTTCCTCCGCCATCCCAAGCCTCGCCACCAACGCGGACC
>CAYPUW010000006.1:0-19114 GCA_964413925.1 uncultured Rhodobacter sp.
CGCGCATCGCTGATGAAGCGCCGGTTGATACGGTCTATCTGGGCGAGGTGATCTGCTCAAAACGGGCGCCGTTTTTCGACCCCTATATTGAGGAAGCGGCCGAACGTTTGATGCGCGGCGGCAAAAAAGTTGTGATCTCGTCGTTGGCCGAAGTTATGCTGAAGCGCGAGCGCAAATCTGCCGCCGATCTGGCCGAGATCGAGGCTTATGAGGTCGAGGTCAATAACAGCGCAGAGCTTTATTATATCAGCGGCAAACCGCACCGCATCGGCCAGTATTTCAACACCTATAACGCGGAAACCATGCGCTATCTGGCTGGCAAGGGGGCGACGCATTTCAGTCTTCCGGCCGAGTTGCCACGCGATTCGGTTGCGCAGATGGCCGCGACGGGGGCGCAGCTTGGCACCCCGGTCGAGGTGCAGGTTTTTGGCCGTGCATCGCTGGCCCTATCTGCGCGTTGCTATCACGCGCGCGCGCATAAACGGCACAAGGATAATTGCCAGTTCGTGTGCGAGCAAGATCCAGACGGAATGAAATTAACCACGGTTTCGGGGCAAGAGTTCTTGGCGATCAACGGTATTCAGACCCTGTCGCACACGTTCGTAAGCCTTTTGGCCGAACTTGGCGATATGAAATCTATGGGCGTTAGCCACTACCGGCTGGTTCCGCACTCTCAAGATATGGTCGCCGTTGCGACGATTTTTCGCGAAACACTGGACGAGCGAATTGCCACAGAGGAGGCTGAAAGCCGTCTTGCGGCGCTTGATTTTCCGGCGGAGTTCTCCAACGGATTTTGGCATGGTGTGGCCGGACATTTGCGCATGACCGGGACGAGTGCTGCGTAAGCTGCGCGACTATTTCTTGCACCCGATCAGCCCTGAAACCACGGTTGACGAGTAGCGCATCAAAACCACGCCACCGTCTTGCCGCGTGAGGTCCGGTCCGGCCTTGGAATTGGCAAAATACGGCACTCCCTCGGGAAAGGGTTTGCGGCTGATGAACAGGGCTTTTGCGTCGCAAAACGCGGTAGGGAGCTTGGGTTCAAACAGGTATCGCTCTGGCTCGGTCACCGCGCGAACCGTTAGGCCGAGCGGGGTCAGATAGTGGCTGAGTTGGCCGGTTAACCCGTAAGCGTCGGTCGCAATCCACGTCACGTTTTCGGCCTTCGCCAATGCTGAAATACGCGCAATCGTTTGGGGCCAGCCCCTTACTTGCGTGAACGGAATATGTCCCTTTATTAAGACCACACCGGGCCAGAAACCAACCGTCAAAACCAGCAACGCAATCGCCATTCCGGTCGGGGCAGCCCAGCGGGTGGTCCAGTTTTTAACCATTGGTAGTGCGGCGATGATCGCCAGAGTGGGGAAAATCGGGCCGAGCCACTGGCCCCCTGCGGAGGTTTTGGTGGCGTGATAGCCGAGATAAATAACAATCGGCGCGCTTATCCAGATCAGGACTGAGGGCACGCGACTTGACGAAAGCCCGCGCAGCAATCGCCAGAAAACCAGTGGGCTGAGCAAGATGACGATGGAGGCCCAGAAGGCCAGAATATCGCCGATTACAAAATTGTTTGCCACGCCGAGACGACCGAACTGGCGTTCAAATCCGACCCAGCCATTGAGGTAATTCCACCACAGAAATGGCAGTAAGACCAGCACACCAAGGGCGGCTCCGGCCCAGACTTGCCACACGCTTAGCCAGCCGCGACCCTGTTTGGAGGCCAGCAACCAGATCACCAGCGACAGGCCGAAAAAGAAGTTGGTGAATTTTGAAAGCACGCCGAGACCGGCGAAGAGGCCGACCATTAACCACCAGTTGCGTGACCCGCCGGTGAGCACTTCGGATAAGGCCCAGATCGCGGCGGTCCAGAACAAAATCGACGGCGCATCGGGGGTGGCAACAAAGCCAAGCACCGCGAATGGCAGCATCGCTTTCATCCACAAAGCGGCGATGAACGCGGTTTTGTGGTCTTTGGAATAAAGCCACGCGGTCCGGTAGACCAGAAATGTGATCACGCCCGAGGCCAGCACAGAGGCCAGCCGCACGCCAAGCAATGACGGTCCCAACAGAGCCTCGCCTGCCGCGATCCACCACGCAATCATTGGCGGATGGTCGTAATACCCCCATGAAGGCACGGTGGCCCAAAGCTGGTAATAAGCCTCGTCCTCGACCAGCGGCAAGTTGGCCGCAAGGGCCAGATGTAGCGCCATAAAACCCAGCGTAAGCGTCCAAAGACCTTTTGAAGTCAGCATATTTCACCTCTTGACCCGATAATGGGTAAAGCCATCAGCCCCTAGGGGTCAAGTCAGCATATGGTGGATCACAAAACCCCCTACACAAAGAGTGGAAGCACGCCTATAGTAACCAAAAAACCAGCAGGTAAACCAAAAGGACGTCACCTATGCGCTGCCCATTTTGCGGAAATCTCGATACTCAGGTTAAAGACAGCCGACCTGCCGAAGACCATATTGCTATTCGCCGCCGCCGCGCTTGTCCGGCTTGTGGGGGGCGATTTACCACTTATGAGCGGGTGCAATTGCGTGATTTGGTGGTGATCAAGAAGAACGGCAAGCGCGAAGAATTTGGCCGCGATAAGTTGGAGCGCTCGATCCGTATCGCGCTGCAAAAACGCCCGATCGAGCCTGATCGTATTGATCAGATGATCTCGGGCATCGTGCGCCGACTTGAGAGCCTTGGCGACACCGACGTGCATTCCGACAAGATTGGCGAGATTGTTATGGAGACGCTGGCGCGCATCGACACCGTCGCGTATGTGCGGTTTGCCAGCGTTTATAAAAACTTTCAGGCGGCTGACGATTTCGAGGATTTTGTGTCCGAGCTTCGCCCTATCGACGAAAAAGACGACTGATTGTGACCGGGCATCCGGGCGACAGCCGCTGGATGAAACTGGCACTGGCGCTTGGGCGGCGAAACATGGGGCGGACTTGGCCGAACCCTGCCGTGGGCTGTGTTATCGTCAAAAATGGGCGCGTTTTGGGCCGTGGATACACGCAGTCTGGCGGGCGTCCGCATGCGGAAACCGTGGCTTTGGCACAGGCAGGGGAGGGGGCACGCCGAGCTGTCGCCTATGTGACACTGGAGCCTTGCGCCCATCACGGCAAAACCCCACCTTGCGCGGAGGCGCTGATCAAGGCCGGTATCTGTCGGGTTGTCAGCGCGATGGAAGACCCCGATCCGCGGGTTGCGGGCAAGGGTCACGCGCTGTTGCGGGCCGCCAATATCGAGGTGGATGTTGGGTGTTTGCAAGCATTGGCCGCAAAGGATCACGCCGGGTTTTTGCAGCGAGCAACGCAAGCGCGCCCGTTTGTAACCCTGAAACTTGCCAGCAGTCTTGACGGGCGGATTGCCACCAGCAGCGGCGAGAGTCAGTGGATTACTGGCCCAGAGGCGCGCCGGTTGGGGCAATATTTGCGGGCAACCCATGACGCGGTGATGGTTGGCGCTGGCACCGCGCGCGCGGATGATCCGCTGCTGACGGTGCGCGATTTGGGCACCAAACATCAACCGGTGCGCATCGTTTGTGACACGTCGCTGAGCGTTCGGCGCGATAGCCGTTTGGCGCAAAGCGTCGGCACTGCTCCGCTTTGGCTGTGCCATGGTCAGGATTTGCCAAGTGCCAAGACCGATATTTGGCGGGATAGCGAGGTTAAGCTGATTGCTTGTGCGCGCGCCTCGGGTGGGCTTGACCTTGAGGACGTTCTGCGCCGTCTGGCAAGCCAAGGGCTGACGCGGATTTATTGCGAAGGCGGTGGGCATCTGGCGGCGAGTTTGCTCGCGCTGGATGCGGTCGATCAGTTGGTGATGTTTTCGGCAGGGCTTGCGCTTGGCGCGTCCGGCGTGCCCTCGGTGGCGGAGTTGCCCGAGCAGGCGCTTGACGCATTCTGTAGATTTCGGCTCCAAGACTG
Source organism: uncultured Rhodobacter sp. (assembly GCA_964413925.1). GTDB lineage: Bacteria > Pseudomonadota > Alphaproteobacteria > Rhodobacterales > Rhodobacteraceae > UBA5972. Next base: position 3,927 of record CAYPUW010000006.1, read on the forward strand.
TCGCGAGATCGGCGGGGACGTGGTGTCTTTTTGGCGCAAGCCCTAATCGTCGCTTTCCTTGGGTGCAGCGATATCCGGCAGCGGTTCGGCTTTGTTATTTTGCAAAAATGCCGCTTGTTTGTGACCTGTATCGCCTTCGTCAAACACGCCAAGCAAGATGCCGTCGCGGTGGGGATGGGCGGCGGCTGCGCGTATCTGCTCGTCGGATTTGGTGGTGCGTTGGCTCATCCTTCGCCCCCAACTCCCGAGTTTTTGATACATTTTCTCGATCTGCGTGTGAAAAGTGAGGTTGCCACCCAAGTCGTTGAACTCATTGGGATCATCGGCCAGATCAAACAACATCGGGCGGTGGCCACCTTCGGAGTGGATGAGTTTCCAGTTCTTATCGGCCACCATGAACAGGCGGGACTCGCGCGGGCTGAGGCCGAGTTTTTGCGCGATTTCGGTTGAGGAATAATCATACTCGCTGACCACAAAATCGCGCCAGTTTGCAGGGGTTTCGCCCTGCAGATACGGCATCAGGGATTTGCCCTCAATGATATGATCGGGAACCTCGCCGCCAGCCGCCTCGATGAAAGTTGCGGCCAGATCAATGCTTTCAACCAACGCGTCGCACACCTGACCTCGGGTGCTGTCAGCCTCTGGCGAGGGGTCATAGATGATCAGCGGCACCCGAACCGCAGGGTCGTGAAACAGCTCTTTTTCGCCAAGCCAGTGATCGCCGAGATAGTCGCCGTGATCCGACGTGATCACGATCATGGTATCTTTCATGCGGCCCGAGTCTTGCAAAAACGCAAACAGTCGCCCCATTTGGTCGTCGCATTGCTTGATCAGGCCCATATAGGCGGGGATGACGGCGGCGCGCACGTCTTCTCGTTGAAAGGCGCGACCAATGCGGCGGTTTTGGTAGGCGGCGAAAACCGGATGAGGAGCGGCGCGCTCGGCCTCTGATCTGATCACCGGCTGGATTTCATTATGGCCATACATGTTGTGATAGGGCGCGGGCACGATATAGGGCCAGTGCGGCTTGATATAGGAGACATGGGCGAGCCAAGGTTCGTCGCCATTCCGCGCTTTTATAAAGTCGATGACGCGCGAGGTCAGCCACGGGGTTTCGCTGTCTTGTTCGCGAATATTGGCCGCTTTGCCGGCGTTTTTCATCAGCCAGCCCGAGGCGATATCGCCGCTCTCGTCCACGCCGGCATTGGCATAATCTTGCCACGGGTTTTCGCCCTTATATCCCTTGGCTTTGAGGTATTCATTATAGGGCGAGTGCTTTGTGTCGTAATAGCCGTCAGGCCCTTCGGCCCAGAGACCATCGTCGCGAATATAGGTGTCAAACCCGCATTCCTCGATCCGCGCGCCAATGATGCTGTCGGGCGAAATTCCCAGACGGGCCATGCCCTCAAGATCAGCTTTCATGTGGGTTTTGCCGATCAACCACGCCTCCATCCCGATCTTGCGTAAGTGATCGCCAAGGGTTTGCTCGCCCACTTTGAGCGGGAAATTGTTCCACGCGGCCCCGTGGCTTTGCACATATCGCCCGGTGTAAAAGCTCATGCGCGAAGCACCGCAAATCGGCGATTGCACGTAAACATGAGAGAACCGCATCCCCATGCTGGCCAGACGATCCATATGCGGGGTCTCAAGGGTTTTGTGACCCGCGCAGCCGAGATAATCAAACCGAAGCTGGTCAAACATGATGAACAGGATATTTTTGGGTTTTGCGGGCAAGTTTGGCCTCCGGTCAGCTGGGTATCAGCGACAGAGTTCACCTATTTGCTGTGGCTGACAAGCGCGATGCGCCGCGCTGGCGATAAAACCTGATGTTTTAGCCAAGTTTGCGGTGGGATTTCTTTGCACTTCCACTGATAGGAACCTAGTCTGCGGCGCAAGGGGGCCTGAATGGGCGACTGTGATCTTCACACACGATTACTTGGCGGGGACGAAGCCGCGTTTGCCGAAGCTTATGCGTCGCTCAACCCCGCGATGGTGCGCGTGGCTGGCGCAATTGTCGGCAGCACTGCCTCTGGCGAGGAGATTGCGCAAGAGACGTGGCTTGCGGTGATCGGCGGTTTGTCCAAGTTTGAAGGCAAGGCCTCGTTCAAGAACTGGGTGTTTGCGATCCTTTCAAACAAGGCTAGAACCCGTGCCAAACGGGACGGGCGCAATGTGGCCTTGGTGTTGGAGCCGACTGAGGGCGACAGCGCGCAAGCGACCCTCAACGCGCGGTTCAATCCCGATGGAACATGGTCGGATCACCCCGACCTGTGGGAGGAGATCACCCCCGAGCGTATTCTGGCCGGGCGGCAAACTTGGCAGATCGTGCGCGGGATCATCGACAAGCTGCCCCCCGCGCAACAAGCTATTTTGAGCTTGCTTGAGGGAGAAAAGCTTTCGGCTGGTGAAATCGCCTCGATGTTGGGGCTTAGTCAGGGCAATGTTCGGGTGCATCTGCACCGCGCGCGCGAACGCATTCGTCAGACGCTTGAGCACGAAATTGCCGCCTCCAGAAAATAAATTCGCAAAAACTTGGATAAATGTGTAACGAAACAGAGCCTCGTTAGTCTTTACATGACTGGCGGGCAATGATGCCGGTCAGAGCAAAAGGAAACACCAAGATGATGTCATGCCGGGAAGTTTGCGCTCTGGCGCAAGAATACGCTGATGGGCATGGCAGCAACGCGTCGCGCGTAAAGATCAGGTTGCATATGCTGTTTTGTCGAAGCTGCACAAGTTTCGTCGACCAAACACGCCAGACCGGACAGCTTGTCCGGCAAAGCCTGAGCAAAAACAGCGACACGCTGGTGGATCCCAAACTGATGGCAGAGTTCAAAAAGCGAAGCAAGTGAATGATGTCCTCTCAAATCCGTGCAACAGGTAAATGCGTGCGGGGGAAGAAGGAGAATAGTGATGACACTTAAAAATGGCCTGATTGGCGGTTTTGTCGGCTCTGCCGTATTGGCAGTGATGTTCGTGCTAAAAGGCATGATGGGGATTGTTCCACAGATGGACATTATCATGATGCTCAGCGGAATGATGGGCACCAGCGCCGCTATGGGGTGGGTCGCTCACTTTGTGATCGGAACTGTGGTTTGGGGCGGTCTGTTCGCGCTGGCCAACGGTGTAATCCCCGGTGGCAGCCAAACCGGCAAGGGCGTGGTTCTTGGAATTTTCGCTTGGTTGATGATGATGATTGTGGTCATGCCCATGGCTGGCGGCGGCTTCTTTGGCGCGAACTTCGGAGTGATAGGTTTTGCTATGCCGTTGGTTTTGCATCTTATTTTTGGCGCAGTGCTGGGTTTTGTTGCCGCATATCTTAGTGAAGGCGAGCCAAAAACCGCTTGATCTTTGACGCGATATTTGGAAAATGAACCGGGTCGGGGCTGTTTATGTCTCGGCCCGGTTTGATGACTAAGCGCATATTTTTCGGGCTATGGTCCGGCAATTCTCGGGCGTCCAGAGGCGGTTGCGACCAGTTCGGCCTCGATAAATATCTCTCGATCCCCAACGCTGGAACGCCGGATTTCACGGGCTATGGCCAGATGAATATCCTCGGCACCGGCCTCTTTTGCCAGCACGCGCGCGCGCGCTTCAAGCTGCTCCTCAAGCGCGCTAAACGCGGCGTGCTCGCTTGAGAAATCTGTTGGACCTTGAGGGAAATGAACGCGGAAAATTCCGTCGTTCGGACTACTTATCGTGCCTGCTGCCTTGACGGAAACCTGCCCAACCACAGCCCCCAACGCATTGGCGACCGCTGCATGCTCTGGCAGGATCATCTTGGTGTTTAAGCGTTTGCCGACGCTGGGATAATAGGTTGAAGCGGCCGCACCAAGGCCGATGATCGGCAGATTGAGACCGATATCGAGCGCGATCAGTCCGCGATGCCGATCAAGGCCTGCCAAGGTCAAAACATGCCGCGCCATATCCTCGGGATCAAGGCCCTGCCAGTCGCTTTGATCTTCGGCAAATCCGGTGGTCAGCAGGGCCTGAACGGTTTGGTTGGTTAACTGCGCGACGATCTTTTCCGCCAGTATTTCGCGGTTTTGCGCCAGTGGATTACCCCCGCCGGTTCGGTGACGCGAAAACAGCGTTAACGCCTTTTGCGCGGCTGGTTTGTCCCAGTCGTTTTGCCAGTCAAGCACATGCGCTGCGTCCGAAGGCGTAACCCCGGACAGGGCGACAAACCCGCGCGCGACAAGCTGCGTCAGCGCGCCAAAATCAAGTCGCCCAGATATGAGCTGGCCCATTTCACAAGCCCGGTCGCCGATTGTTTCAAGCAAGCGGGATTGGCGCATATCGAGTTGGTGTGCGGCCAAGTTGCGCCCGTTCAACGGCACGACAAACATCGCGTCAAAATCACCGGGGCGATCACGGCAAAGCTGCTTGTCCAATGCGCGGTGGACAAGTTCGGGCCAGTCCATCGCGCATAACGACACCGGCAGCAGACGCTTTGGTCCAAGCGTGATCTGCGCGCCAAGCCCTTGGTCACTTTTGTTGACCTGACTGTCACCGCCAAGCCCGTGGGTCCGCATCGCCACCGCCTCGACCATGGTGCGAAATGGTCCGACCCGCGCACCAAGCGGGTCTATCTTGGGGTGCCCCTCATGCAAAACCGCAATATCTGTGGTGGTTCCGCCGATATCGGCGACAATGGCGTTCTTGGCACCAGTCAACCAACGAGCGCCGACCAGCGATGCTGCCGGGCCAGAGAGGATGGTTTCGATTGGTTTTTTGCGCGCCATCTCCGCCGAAACCAACGCGCCGTCGCCACGCACCACCATCAAGGGCGCATTGATCCCGCGCGACGTTAAGAACCCTTCGGCGGCCAAAATTAGGTGCCCGATCAGGCCGATCAGGCGGGCGTTCAACACCGCCGTCATGGCACGCTTTGGTCCGTTGAGCTTGGCGCTCAACTCATGGGAGCAACTGACCGGGATATCCCAGCGGCTCGAAATCATGTCTCGGGCATTGACTTCATGGGTCGGATTTCTGGTGGCAAACCGACTGACAACGGCGATAGCGGAGACGGTTTCGGCGATGGGCTCAAGCGCGGATTTCAGCGCCTCAAGATCAAGCGGCGCAATCTCGGCCCCTGAATGGTCATGGCCGCCATCAAGGCTTATTAGCGGATCACCATTAAGGCTTTCGCCGAGATTTTGCCGTTTGAGATCGGTGGCTGAAAACCCGATTGAAACCAGCGCGATGCGCCCGCCTTGCCCCTCGACCAGCGCATTTGTTGCCAACGTGGTGGAGAGCGAGGCCAAAGCGATATCTGCTGGATCAATTGCGCTTTGCTCAAAAACCGCGTCGATGGCACGACCAATCCCAAGCGCCAGATCCTGACGTGTTGTCAATGATTTGGCCGTTGCCAGCACCCGTTCTTGGTCCTGCAAAAGCACAGCATCTGTGTAGGTGCCGCCGGTATCCACGCCAAGAAAAATCGCCATTTTGCGGCCCTCACACTGGTTGTTTCGGGCTTACTACCTCGCGCCAGACCTGCCGTCAGCCTGCAAAACGACATCGCGATTATTTCCTATGAGCTTGCGAGCCGCTGCGTGCGGTGGCAAGACTTGCGCATGAGCGCACAGGAGGGCTTCATGGACAAAATCACTTTGCTTGAACCGGATGACTGGGAGGCGTTTCGCGCTGATCTTCACACCGCAGTTGATCTCGCGGTCGATCACATCCAATCTCGTGGCGACAAGCCGGTTTGGCAACCGGTTCCAGACCCGGTTCGGGCGCGGTTTGATCAGCCTTTGCCGCGTGCCGGTCAAGAGTTGGCACAACTGATTGATCGCATCGCCGACGATATTTTCCCCTATGACGTGGGCAATACCCATGCGCGATTTTTTGCCTGGGTTCATGGCGCGGGCACGCCCTCGGGGATCGCACCAGAGATCATGGCTGCGGCCATGAATGCCAATTTGGGCGGGCGTGATCACGTGGCAATCGAGGTCGAAAAGCAGGTTATCAAGTGGTGTCGGCAGATGTTTGACTTTCCGCTAACGGCTGGCGGGCTGGTGGTTTCGGGTACGTCTATGGCCACGTTGATCGCACTTAAAGCCGCGTGTGTGCGACATGGAGGGGAGGATTTGCGCGAGCGGGGGATGCAAAATTCTGATCGCCAACTCGTTGGCTATGCGTCGAGCCAAGCGCATAGCTGTATCGCGCGCACGTTTGATATTTTGGGGCTGGGGAAAAATGCGCTGCGCTCCATCGGAACGGATCGCGACTTTCGTATCAACACCGATGAATTGCGCGCGAGAATTGCGCTTGATCTCGAAGAGGGCTTTACGCCGTTTTTGATTGTCGGCTCGGCGGGCACGGTCAATGTCGGGGCGATTGATCCGTTGGACGAGCTTGCGGATATGGCAAAGGAGCTTGGACTGTGGCTGCATATTGACGGCGCGTTTGGCGCGCTTACGGTGCTGAATGACGCCTTGAAACCGGCGCTCAAGGGGATCGAGCGCGCGGACTCGCTGGCATTTGACTTTCATAAATGGATGCATGTGAATTACGACGCCGGATTTGTTTTGATGCGCGAAGCCGAGGATCAGCGGCGCGCTTTTTCGGAGCGGCCTGATTATCTTGTCGGTGCCGAGCGTGGCTTGGCGGCGGGGAATCCGTGGTTTTGCGAATATGGGCCGGAGCTGTCTCGGGGATTTCGGGCGCTTAAAGTGTGGTTTCATATGTCCCATTTCGGCCTGCAGGCGATTGGCGAGAACATTGCTGAAAACTGTGCGCAGGCGCGGGCATTGGGCGAGATGGTTAAGGCTGCGCCTGATCTTGGCCTGATGGTGCCGGTCGCGCTTAATATCGTGTGCTTTCGCTTTGACACGGGCGAGATGGATGGCGCCGACAGGGATCAACTGAACGGCGATATCGTGATCGAGTTGCAAGAACGAGGTCTGGCGGTGCCCTCAACCACGCGCATCAACGGCCAATTAGCGATCAGGGTTAACATTACCAATCACCGCACCCGCCTGAGCGATCTTGAGTTTTTGGTGCAAAATGTGGTGGCAATCGGTCGCGAGTTGCGGGGTTAGGCGGAGGCGGTTAGTTCCCGCCCATCAGTCGTTTTATCGCGTCGCCAATCACTTTGTCCGCCCCTTTTTTAACCGCGTTATCGACCTGATTGCGAAGTTTCTTTTCGGCGGCGTTTTGGGCGCGCTTTAGATCATTACCAAGCTTCTTTGCTGCTTCATCGCGCTGCTTTTGCAACTCGGCACCAAACAGCCCCTTCATATCCGGCTCATATTTGATCTTTGACCACGGTCCGGTCAGTAACACCGGCACGCTGATCCCGCCCTTTCCGGCCCCGTTACGAAACGCGACGGGGGTAATGCGATAGGTCAGGGTTTGGGTGCCAAGGCCGATTTGCCCGTCCCCGGCGGCGGTGACGATGGGATTGACGAATTTGAGGTCCTTGTTGTTGAGCACGCCACCTGAAATATCAAAACTGCCGCTAATGGAAGAGAATATCGTGCGGCTTCCAGCCCCGCGATATGACGCGTCCAGATTGCGCAGCATGCCGACCAGATCGAGACCAAGGATCTCGCCCGCGCCGACACTGATTTTGCCGCTACCAGAGAGGCGCTGCATCATCGCGTCCATGCTGTCGCCCGACGTCAGAACGCCAAACGACATATCGGCCTTGGCGATGAGGCGATCAAAGCCGGTGAGGTTGACCAAGAGCGGCTGAAGCTTGATCCCGCTGGCCTTGATATTCGCGCTCATGGACAGGGTTTTGCGCGTGTTCAGCACATATTTGCCGGTAATCACCCCGTCATAAGCCTCGATTTTGGTCAGGTTGACGACCGCTCGCCCGGCTTGAAGTTTTAGGCGTATTTGGGTCGCGCCGAGCTTGGCCAAGCCCATATCTATCGACGGGGCCATGAAAGAGATATCGGCGTCAAACGCGCCCAGCCCCGACAGATCGAGCGGTGTTTTGGACCAACCTCTTTGTTGCGTGGGCGAGGGGACGGTGGCGGTATCATTGGCAGATGGGATAAAAAACGGCTTTAGATCAAGGTATTGGGCGATTATGCGCCCCTTGATTTTTGGTCGGCCAGCAAGGGAGAGGTCCATCTCGCCGGTGATTTGGCTGTCGTCGAGTTGAAAGTTTCCGCCGCGCAGAAAGACAACATCTCCGCCTGTGTAAACCAGTTTTCCGCTCCCGGAAACGCGTTGAAAAGGCGCGGGGCTAGCAGCCTCGCCAAACCCTGCCAGCCGCAGTATTGAGGGTATGTTCGACAGGTCGGTGGTCATTTCGATCTCTGCCTGCGCGGGACTTAACCCGGCCCGACCCTTTAGGTTAAGCTTACCAAACTGACCTTTGGCGCTCAGTTCCAGCGGGGAAATACCGCCGTTGAGAAACGCATTGAATTTGGCGACGCTGGCGCTGATCTCGACCCGCTCACCGTTGTATTTTGCCGTGCCGGTCAGGCTGGCTTTGGCCGCGAGATCGGGTACGCTAAGATCAATATCGACGTTGTCAAACAGCAAGCGGGTGCCGCTTTGGTGGTCCACATAGCTGATGGTCGCATTGACAATCCGCCCGTTATCAAGAGCTACGGCTTGCGTCCGCTCGCTGGTCTTGCCGCCGCCGCTATTGCCCGTGTTGATCCCGTCAATTTGCCAATTCGGCTGCCCGCTTGCGGAGCGTTCAAGGCGAAGGTCAACGTCCTCAAGCCGGAAATCACGGATTTTCACGGTTCCGGTCAATAGCGGACCCAAATCAACCCCGACAAGCAGGGTTTTGGCGCTTAGCATGATCGGCGTGTCGCTCCAATCGGCGTTGGCAATCTTGATTTGTCGCGCGCGGATGCCTAAAACCGGGAAAAACACCGGCTTTATCTTGCCGCTAATCGTGACCTTGCGACCTGTTCGCGCCGATATTTCACGCGCGGCAAAATCGGCAATCCGCGCAGTTGGAATGAGCGCAAAAACCGATACCGTGATAATGGCCAACAGAACGACGACGCTTGCCAGCCTCAAAAACCAGCGCATGCTCCCACCCAATCGCTTGTGTTAATCAAGATTAACGTAACCAATTGCGTGCGTCAGGACAAGTTCGATGCAATCGCGGGCTTGCAGGCGGCGGCGTGAGGGGTCACCATGTTGCCAGCAACAAAAGGGATGGACATGGCCGAGCGCGTAGACGTTAACGTTAAGGATTTCGTTGCCGAGGTGGCGTTGTCGCGCCCGGATAAAATGAACGCGCTCGATCTGAAAATGTTTGCGGCGATCAGCGAGGCCGGAGAGGCGCTGAAGGGTCGCAAGGACGTGCGAGCCGTGGTTCTTTACGGGCAGGGAGGGAATTTCTGCGCCGGAATTGATACCGCTGTTTTTGGCGATCTTATCGCGCGGATCAACGAGGTTCGCGCCCAAATGCTTGCGCCGGGTGAGGGGAATGTCGCCAATATTTTCCAAAAGCCCGCCCATGTTTGGCAAGAGTTGGAGGTGCCGGTAATCGCGGTGCTGAACGGCGCGGTGTTTGGCGGTGGCGCGCAAATCGCGCTGGGCGCTGATTTCAGATTCGCCTCCGCTGACGCCAAGATTTCGATTATGGAGAGCAAATGGGGGCTGATCCCGGATATGGGGATCACGCAAAACCTGCCAAAGCTTGTGCGTGCGGATCAGGCTAAGGATCTGATGATGACGGCGAGGGTTGTGCGCAGCGACGAGGCCTTGTCGATGGGGCTGGTTTCGCGTATATGCGACGATCCGATGGCCGAAGCACGCAGCTTTGCCGCCAAGCTTGCGGCGCGCTCGCCTGAGGCGATACAAGGGACCAAGCGGCTGGTGGAAGAGGCATGGACCGCGACGCCCGCGCGCGCGTTAAAGCTGGAAGCCACGCTTCAGGCGGAGATTATTGCCAGCGAAAACCAGATCGAGGCGGTGATGGCGAATGTGCAAAAACGGCCTGCGAAGTTTAAGTGAAGCGAGCAGCAGATTAACAAATCCTGACTCTACGATCTGTATCCAACCAATTTGTTGATGGCGCGCCAAGGCTCCAATAGATTATTGTGCCAGACGTAGGATGAGGTCGAGATCCATGTGGGCTTCGAGGTGTTTTGCCAGTTGGTCGAGAGTGTCGTTTATGGTTGCTGAATAGTTGAAGGCGGTGCTTTCATGGCCCAGTTCCGACAAGAAGGACTCGCGGAATTTATCCGAAGAAAACAGCCCGTGCACGTAGCAGCCGCGTATTTTGCCGTCGATGGATTGCGCCCCTTCGTGTCGTGATCCGATTGCCAGCCATCCGCGCTCGCAATCAGGGCCGCTCGTGTCGCCCATGTGGATTTCATAGCCCTCTAGCATGATCCCGTTGCGCAGATATTCCGCCGTTATGTTGGCGGTACGTTTTTTGGCCTGCATGTGGGTTTCAACATCAAGATGCCCCAGTCCAGCCACGCTTTTTGGGGCGCCTTCAAGGCCGTCTGCGTCGATGATTTTTTGTCCAAGCATTTGATATCCACCGCAAATTCCCAACACATGACCGCCGCGCCGGATATGCGCCGCAAGGTCAATGTCCCATCCTTGCGCGCGAAAAAACGCGAGGTCTGCGATGGTGGATTTGCTGCCGGGGATCAGGATCAGGTCGGCATCGCCGGGAAGGGCTTGGCCGGCTTTAACCAGTTCGATGGAGATGTTCGGGTCAAGTTTCAAGGGGTCGAGATCGTCAAAATTGGCGATGCGCGAGAGGCACGGCACCGCGATTGTGAAAGCCCCCCCGACCTTGGAGCGAAGCTCCATCACGTCCTCGGCAGGCAACACCGTAGCCGCTTGAAACCACGGAATAACGCCTAAGCTATGCCATCCCGTACGCTCGACGATGTAGCTTAGCCCGTCGTCAAACAGCGTGGGGTCACCGCGAAACTTGTTGATAACAAAGCCTTTAATCCGGTCGCGATCCGCCTTGGGCAAAATCGCATATGTCCCGACGATCTGGGCTATCACCCCGCCACGATCAATATCGCCCGCCAGCAAAACCGGCACATTCGCGGCCTCGGCAAAGCCCATATTGGCGATGTCGCCGCTGCGCAAATTGATTTCTGCAGGACTGCCCGCCCCCTCGACAATCACCAGATCGCAGGAGTTTTTTACCCGCTCAAAACTGTCCATCACCGCGTTAAGAAGTTTGGGTTTAAGGCGGGCATATTCGCGCGCCGGAACCAATGCCAGCCGCTTGCCTTGCAAAATAACTTGCGCGCCGATGTCGGATTCCGGTTTCAGCAACACCGGATTGAGGTCTGAATGCAGCGCGATATTGGCCGCCATCGCTTGTAGTGCCTGCGCGCGCCCGATCTCTCCGCCATCTTCGGTTACGGCGGCATTATTGGACATGTTCTGTGGTTTGAAGGGCTTCACCACGAGGCCACGATGCCAAAAAGCACGGCACATACCGGCCACAAGCAGCGATTTACCCACATTGGAGCCGCTCCCTTGAACCATGATCGACTTGCCCATGACACCCCCCTTAAGCTCGGAAATATAGTGTTTTTGGCAGGTGTAAAGTCGCAAGTTATGGCGGCGCGGTCTTTGGTGTTTTTGCGCGCAGTTTTCGGGCCTGTTTGGCGGATTTATAGGCGTTTACGCTGGGGTGGATGAATTCTGACGGGTCTTGCAAGGGGGTGCGTGCTTTTCGGTTGAGAAAGAACTTGCCGATGCCGCGATACGAGCCATGTGCGCGCGCGCTGACATCTGTCGGGAACCGCTTGCGCCAACCTTGCGGCAAGGGCAGGCCGCAGGTTTCGGCGTGGTCCAGCATCCAGACTAGGGGAATGTTGGAGAGCGGACGCGCGGCGCTAAACGTGCCGATTTGTCCGCCAACATCCGCATGTGCGCCACGAAACCACGCCTGCTCCAATCGTCCGGGCCAATCGGGTCTTGAGGCCCAGACGACCGGCTTAAAAGCGTGGCGGTTTTCATTGAGGGCGAGGGCCTGAAACCCGTTCAGGACAGTGTCGCCAAGCCCCGCGCTGTGAAAGCCCGTCGGTTTTGGTGCCAGCCGCCACAGCACCGGATATTGGATGCCAAGCGCCTTGACCGTGTCCCAGACCCCGACCATCTGGATATTCACGTCGGGGCAGCATTTTATGCGCGAAAATGCCTGTGAAGACGGGGTCGCGTGGGCATATTGGTAATGTCGGAAAACCTGCCGGATATTGCTTTCGGTGGCGAAACTGCGCTTTAGCAAACCGATTCTGTCAATGACGCCTGCGAGCGATCTGACGGCGTAAGCTCCGCGCGAAAAGCCGAATAAAAAAATCCGGTCACCGGGGCGATACCGGCTGGCGATGAACCCGTAAGCGCGGCGAATTTGGCCGTTGATGCCGACACCTGCCGCCAGATCAATCATGCTGCGCCAGGTGCACCACTGAATGCCCTCCTCGTACCTGAGCGAGATCTCCCGTGAGGGCGACATCTCGCACAGAAGTTTATAGGTCAGTCCGGCGTTGCTTTCGCTATTGCCATCGAGGGTGCTGAGGGTGCCGTCCATGATGACGACGTGATTGATAGGCACTTGAGTCATTGTCCGGCCAGCCTCGCAGAAACAGCCGCGAAGACAAAATCAATTTCCCGACAGCGTTTAAATCGTACCGGGCGGTGACGGCTTTGACAAGCTGATGACCTTGTGTTGGCCATATCCGTTGAAATTCGTCGATAAGGCGCTGCTATAGGCACCCATACCGTGGAAAATTAGATAGTCGCCTTCAGAGAGGCTGTCGGGCAGCAGATGCTGAGAGTGCAGAATATCCAGCGAATCGCAGGTCGGGCCAAACAGGGTTTTGGGCGAGGTCGGGCCGGCGAGTATCTGCCCGTCAGGTCGCAGTGCCGTGATGCGGTCGGTAGCCTCGATGACCGGATATTCGGCCAGACCGCCGTAAATTCCGTCGTTGAGGAAGATGTTGCCGCGCGCGTCCACGGCCCTGATCTGGGTCGCCAGCGCATAGGCTTCGGCGACCATTGCGCGTCCCGGCTCGCAAACCAGCTTGGGCGGCTGCTTTCTAAATGCCTTGGCTGTTGCTGCGCGGATCGTGTCGAAAATAGCTTGCAAATCAGGTGGTTGCCCGTTGCGATGGCTTGGGAATCCGCCGCCGACATTCAGGCGAGAAAGCGGCGTTTGGGCTTGGCGCGAGACCTGCGCGGCGGCGTCGATATAGCGCTGCCAAGCTGACGCTGATTTGCACTGGGTGCCGGGATGAAATGTCATCGAGGGCGTGAAACCGAGGTCGCGGACCCGTTGCAACAACTCCACGGCTTCGTCAGGAGTTGCGCCGAATTTGGTGCCAAAATCGTAAGCTGCACCTTTGATTGGCAGTTTCATACGGACCGAGACCTCCAGCCGACATGCCCCCGCGATTTGCGCCAGTTTATCCAGCTCGGACATGCGGTCGACTGAAAAGCTGCGCACGCCTAACCGTAAAGCTTCGCGAATTTCGTGCTTTGAGCGAACCGGATTGTGATAATGCAAGCACGCTTGCGAACAGCGCTCGCGCACCAAGCGGATCTCCGTCAGCGAGGCCACGTCAAAGGCGGTGATCCCTGCCGTGATCAGAGTGTCGAGCACCGCAATGTCGGGGTTTGCCTTGATCGCATAGCTGACCAAACCGCCAAAGCCGCGCTGAAACCGGCGTGCGGTTTGGTCAAGGATGTGTGGCGCGAAAAAGAACGTGGGCTGGTCGAGCTGTCGCGACCTAAGATAAGCGCGCGGTGTGCTAAACATCGGTTCTGTAAGTCCCATCGCGGCTCTCCAATCGTGGATAGGTTAATCAACTACCTGCCAAGTATCTGCTGTCCTATGTCAGTTTCACGTGTTACTTAGTCGATATTGTAAGGTAATTTGGGCAAATCAACGATAATAACGGCAAAATGATCATGGATGAGCTAGATAAGCAAATCATAAGCCGCCTTTCCGCCGATGCACGAACCAGTGTTTCGACCTTGGCGCGGCAGCTCAAACTCGCGCGAACCACGGTTCAGGCCCGGCTTGAGCGGCTGGAGCGTAAGGGCGTGATCGCTGGCTATACCCTGAAACTCGGCCAAGCCACACAGCTTCACCGCATCCGCGCGACGGTTCTGTTGCAGGTCGAACCACGGGGAACGGCCTCGGTGGTTGCGCGCCTGCGAGCGATGCCCGAGGTTGAGATCGTCCACACCAGCTCCGGGCGGTTTGATATGATTTTGCAGCTTGTGAGCGACACCACCACCGAAATGGATCAGGTTCTTGATCTGATCGGCGGCATCCAAGGCGTGCGCTCGTCGGAAAGCCTGATCCATCTCAGCACCAAATTTGATCGCGCGGTTTAACATCCGCCAAGGTTTGCGGGGTCTTTCCTCCGGCGCAGGCGCGGGTTAAACAGCCCCCCGAACGTAAACATCAAACTCTGAGAGATTTTGCCCGTGCCGATGGAAAAAAACTTTGATGCCGCCTCTGCGGAAGCCGCGATTTACCAAGCGTGGGAGACCTCTGGCGCGTTCAAGGCCGGGGCCAATGCCTCGCGCAAAGAGACATTTTCGATCATGATCCCGCCGCCCAACGTGACCGGCAGTCTGCATATGGGCCACGCGTTTAACAACACGTTGCAGGATATATTGGTGCGCTGGCACCGGATGCGCGGGTTTGACACGCTTTGGCAACCGGGACAGGACCATGCGGGCATCGCCACGCAAATGGTGGTCGAGCGTGAATTGGCCGCGACTGGCCAGCCGACCCGTGTTGAGCTGGGGCGCGAGAAATTCATCGAGAAGGTTTGGGAGCAAAAAGAGAAATCCGGTGACACCATCATCAACCAGCTCAAACGTCTTGGGGCGAGCTGTGATTGGTCGCGCAATGCCTTCACTATGGACGAGCATTTCCAAAAAGCCGTGATCAAGGTGTTCGTCGATATGTATGGCAAGGGCCTGATTTATCGCGGCAAGCGGCTGGTCAATTGGGACCCGCATTTTGAGACCGCCATTTCCGATCTGGAGGTCGAGAATATCGAGGTTGCGGGCCATATGTGGCATTTCAAATATCCGCTCGCGGGTGGGCAGACCTATGAATATGTGGAGCGTGACGAGGACGGCAATGTGAGTTTGCGCGAGACGCGGGACTATATTGCGATTGCCACCACGCGCCCTGAAACCATGCTCGGTGACGGCGCGGTCGCGGTGCATCCAAGCGACGAGCGTTATGCCTC
>CAYPUW010000007.1:0-18551 GCA_964413925.1 uncultured Rhodobacter sp.
CGTCACAGCCGGTCGATTTCGGGGATCGGCGCGCTGTTATCGGCGGGGGCGTTATGGGTGCTGTTGCCGCTTCAAACCTCTTACAGGTTTTTGGAAAATATCGACACGACCACCCCTGCGGCTGTGGTTTTGGCCAAGGTCGAGGAAGTCGCCGGGCCGATCAGCTCGATCAATATTCCACTACGTCTGAACAAGGGATTTAGCCTCTCTGACCCAAGGGTTAACCAAGATTTGGCGGCGATA
Source organism: uncultured Rhodobacter sp. (assembly GCA_964413925.1). Classification (GTDB taxonomy): domain Bacteria; phylum Pseudomonadota; class Alphaproteobacteria; order Rhodobacterales; family Rhodobacteraceae; genus UBA5972. The sequence continues at coordinate 244 of CAYPUW010000007.1, forward strand.
CACCGCGCACTGGAAGCCGTGCCAGAGGTTAGTTCTGTCTTGTCGGTTTTCAATCTGCTGGAGCGTGCGACCGCCGGAACCAGCACCACGGGTTCGCGCAATCTGGCGCAGGTTATCAAGCTGTTTCCCGAGCGGGTGCAAAGCGTTTTGATCAGCGACGATGGGCGCGAATTACAGGTGCTGTTGATGGTGCCCGACAATGGCTCACGCGCGGTGGCGCGGCTGGTTAAGCGGGCTGATCGCGCTCTTGGTGATCTTGATCTAAAGGCTCTGAAACCGGCGCACCCTACCGGATTTCTGGTCATGTCTTCGACCTTGTCTGACAGCATGATCCGGCAGCTTACAATCTCGTTTCTGATCGCGGCCTTGAGTTGCCCGATCCTGATTGGCCTGTGGTTTCGCCGTGTGGATTTCGCGCTGGCGGCGGTCATTCCCAACATCCTGCCGATCGCGTTTGTGGGCGGCTTGCTGACCCTGACCGGACAGGGGATTCAGTTGACCAGCGCGCTGGCGTTAACCATTGCATTTGGCATTGCTCTTGATGATTCTATTCATGTTTTCAATCGCTTGGACTTGATTGATCGTGGTAAGGCCAAAGCGACTGCCGATCAGAATATCTGGCGGGGGATGGTGCATATCTCGCCGGTTTTGGTGACGACAACGGCGATTTTATCGGCGGGAATCATGGCCACACAAGTCAGCGTCATGCCGATGATTCGCCTGTTCGGGCTGTTATGTATCGCCACATTCGCGCTGGCATTGCTGTGCGATCTGGTGCTGCTGCCAGCGATAATCTCGTGGCTCAAGCGGCCATTTCGGAGGGCAGAAAATGGGTAGGGTTTTTGCGCTACTGGCACTGTTGGCGATCCTCCCCGGAAACGGTTTTGCGGGCGAGCTTTTGTCGGGTTTTGTCGGGGTCTGGGTCGGCGAAGGAACCGTGCGCCCCTCGGGATTTGACGCGCCGCAAAAGATACGCTGTAAGGTCAAGGGCAAGCGCATGTCTGCGTTGCAAATAAGCTTTGCAGGACGATGCGCCACCACCAGCGGCGCGGGCGCGTTTGGGCTGTTGATCGCCACCAATGGCTCGGGTGAGAATTACGCGGCAAAAGTGCTGCTGTCGCTGTCAAACGCCGAGGTTGATTTCAGCGGCGAGAACGTGGGCCGGACCATCACGCTGACCCAGCGCGAGCCGATCCGAAACCGGGGCCGCCTGCTGACCTCGGTGATAACCTTAACGCTTGAGAACGACGGCATGATCGGTTTTATAAATCAGGTGACGGATATCGAGAAAAACCAACAGCAACAAGCGCTTGAGGTTAATTTCCGGCGACTGCCCTGACAGAATAATACCTCGAATTTTAGCTATTAACGGCGGGTTCATGCCTTGCTGATAAGCTCTTTTATGGAGTGGTTAAATATCGGTGGAAACATGAACGGACCCAATGGCCTTGCGCCGATCATCATCAAACGCAAAAAAGTCATCGCCGCCAGTGGCGCGCATGGCGGCGCGTGGAAGGTGGCTTATGCAGATTTCGTGACCGCTATGATGGCGTTCTTTATGCTTATGTGGTTGCTGAACGCCACGACCGAGAAACAGCGAAAAGGCATCGCCGACTATTTCAGCCCGACCATTGCCGTTAACCGGATTTCCGGTGGTGGCGATGGTATGTTTGGCGGGAAATCGGTGTTTACCGAGGATGTTTTACCGCAAAATGGTACTGGCGCCAGCAGTCGCAGCCCTTCATCCAGACAACAGGCTCGGGGCGATGTGGGGCGTGGCGATACCGGCATAAAATCTGGTGGCGCACAGGCCAAGGCGGACAAAGCGCAACTTCAGGCGTTGGATAAACGGCTGGCAGGCAACAGCGGCGAAAGCTCGGTTGCCGATAAAACTCTGCAACATATTTTCACCCGCGTCACCGATGAAGGGCTGATCGTGGAGATTTTCGATCTGCCTGGCTCGCCACTTTTTGAAAGGGATGGCGAACCGTCGATTATTCTTGGCCAACTGATCACGATGATCGCTCAGGTGATCAAGCCGACCACCAACCAAATCGCCATCAACGCGTATCTGCGCTCTGTTCCTGTGGTTTTACGCGTTGATCAGAGCTGGAAAATCTCCACCGATCGCGCGCAGATCGTGCGTAAAATGTTGGAACAAGGTGGTCTGCCAAAAAAGCGGATGGAACGGGTGGTTGGTTGGGCCAACCGAAAGCTTGCCGTTTCAAACCCCATGTCCGTGCGTAATAATCGGTTGGAGATCATTTTGCTGCGTGACGACAAGGCCGCGCGCGGAAATAATAGTCAAAATAATAGATAGAATTTTATTTGTTAGGAGGATTTTAAGCCTGTGCGTTGATAGTCGAAGAAATACCGATGCAGCAGAAAGGCGCATTCATGACAATTTCTTCCGCTTTAATCGCCGGGGTTTCCGGGCTGAACGTGAACGCCAGCAGATTGGCCACCATTGCAGATAATATCGCGAATTCATCTACTTACGGATATAAACGCTCAGTCGCAGATTTTCACTCATTGGTGCTGAACAACAGTATAGGGGCCTATTCGGCGGGCGGCGTCAGGGTGTCGACTCACCGCGAAATCGAGGCATCCGGTCCCTTAATCACCACCAGCAACCCCACCGATTTAGCGATTGCCGGGCGCGGTATGCTGCCGGTCACACCTACTTCGGCCCTGAACAGCAAAACCGGTGCATTGCCATTCATGTTGACAAGTACCGGATCATTTCACCCGGATGCCAACGGTGTGCTTAAAACACAAAGCGGCCTTGTTTTGTTGGGTTGGCCAGCAAATAACGACGGGACTATACCATCGTATCCGCGCGACACCAATGCGGGGCTTAAACCGGTAAAGGTCGATATGAGCCAGTTTGCAGGCGATCCGACCACCAAGATCAATCTGGGTGTCAATTTGCCCGCAACGCAAACACAGGCCGGGGCGACCGGGGGACCGTTAGATTTGTCGGTTGAGTATTTTGGCAATCTGGGGACATCGCAGTCAATCAACGCCACCTTTACCCCTACTGTTCCTGTGTCGGGTCAGTCCAACACCTGGACTATGTCGCTAACCGATTCGGCCTCGGGTGGGGCCAGCGTTGGCCAATATCAAATCGTCTTTGACAACACGCGCGGAACCGGGGGCACAATCGCCTCGGTAACCACCATCTCCGGTGGGGCGTATGATGCGGCTACTGGAAATATTGCGCTTACCGTCGCCGGTGGACCAATTTCGATGAATATCGGAATTCCCGGCAATGCGGGAGGCCTTAGCCAGCTTTCCGGCAGCTTTGCCCCGGTCGCCGTCAATAAAGACGGATCGCCGGTTGGAAATGTGACATCATTGGAAATCGACGCAAACGGGTATGTAAACGCCGTCTATGACGCCGGATTTACCCGCACCATTTTCCAAGTCCCCCTTGTCGATGTACCCAATCCTAATGGATTAATTTCATTGGATAATCAGGCGTATCAGATTTCTCCTGCAAGTGGTTCATTCTTTTTGTGGGCACCGGGAGACGGCCCTGCCGGCGAGATAATCAGCAATGCACGCGAAGAATCAACCACCGATGTTGCCGCCGAACTAACGCAACTCATCCAAACTCAACGCGCCTATTCATCCAACGCCAAAATCATCCAAACGGTGGATCAAATGCTGCAAGAAACAACGAATATCAAACGCTGATACCCTGATCGCTGATCTGACATGAGCATCTCCGGGTCCCTGTTTAACGCTTATTCCGGTCTTGTGGCCGCCTCAAGAACGGCCGAAGTGGTGTCGCAAAATGTTGCCAACGCCACGACTGAGGGCTTTGGCCGCCGCGATATTTCCCTCGCCGCCGCTTCGCTGAACGGCCGCGGCGCCGGGGTGCGCGTGATCGGTGTCAGCCGCAACGTGGACCAAATCGCCATCGCAGATCGTCGCCTCGCCAACGCGACTGAGGGGGAGCGACAAAGCCTGTCAAAAGCTTTCTCTCAAATGGAAGCAGCCATTGGAGTGCCCGGCCAAGGTGGATCGCTGTCCGACTTGGTCACCGGATTTGAATCCGCGTTGGTCTCCGCCCAGAGCCGCCCTGATTCGCAGGTGCGGCTGAAAAACGTAGTTTACGCCGCCAATGATCTTATCGGCAAGGTTCGCACAATCTCTGCGCGCAGTCAGGACCAGCGCATGGCTGCCGACAAATCCATCGGAAAACAGGTCAAGGTTTTGAACGATTCTCTAGCCGGGGTCGCCAAATTGAACCGAGATATCCGCCTGCAAATCGGCACCGGGCGCGATGTAAACGGCTTGATGGACCAACGACAGGTTCTCGTCGACAAGATCGCCGGGATCGTGCCCCTTAAAATCTATCAACGACCCCACGGCCAGATCACCATTACCTCCGGCGGCGGGGCCGTTTTGCTTGAAGGAAAGCCGTCGGTTTTTGGCTTTAGGGAAACCGGCATTATCACCCCCGACATGACCAAAACCTCGGGCGCATTGTCTGGCCTGACGCTGAACGGCAAACCGATTGCCCTCGGGGGCAGTTATGGTTTGCTTAACGGCGGCTCTCTGTCGGCTCAGTTCCAAATTCGCGACGAAACCGCGCCTTTTGCCAGCAAACAAATCGACGCGTTTGCAAGAAATCTGATTGAACGGTTTCAGAGCGCAGGGGTCGATCCGACATTGGCGACGGGTGCTGCGGGACTATTCACCGATGGTGGTGCTGCGTTGAATACGGCGCTTGAAACCGGGCTGGCCGGGCGACTTTCGTTGAATGCAGCGGTTGATCCGGCGACCGGCGGTGCGGAATGGCGAATTCGCGATGGCTTGGGGGCAACAACGCCGGGTGCCGTTGGAAATGCAACCCTCATCAGCAGTCTGGTCGACACTCTTTCGGCACGTCAGGCGGTCGCTTCCGGTCAGTTTTCGTCCGGCGCCACCAGCTTGTCAGGACTAAGTGGCGATTTAACCGCGCTCAACAGTGCCGCCCGCCTTCATGCCGAACAATCAGCTGTTTTTGCTCAGAGCAGGCTGCAAGAATTGACGCTGATCGAAAAGCAAGGCGGGGTCGATACCGACTCCGAGATGCAGAAACTTCTGCTGGTCGAGCAGGCCTACGCGGCCAACGCGCGGGTAATCTCGACGGTTGATAAGATGCTTAAAACGATTTTGGAGATGTAACCCGCATGAGTTTTTTGTCCGTTAGCGATGTATCCGGCAGCCTGCGGTTGCGCTATATGAACGCAGATCTGAAACGAAATGCCAACCGCCTGACGGCCGAACTTGCCAGCGGACGTACGAGCGATGTTGCGGCCAAGCTCAAAGGCGGGCTGGATCGGCTTGGGGCCGTATCACGCTCTGTTAAATTGATGGATATCTATCAAATGGCCGGGTCTGAATTGTTAACGCGTGCCTCCGGGTTACAATCTGCGTTACAAACGGTGCGGCAAGTGACACAGAATTCCGGCATCAAAATGTTGGCGGCGGGCACCACGCCGACAGATATGGTGACGACGGCCGGTGCAAATGCTGCGTTTGACGGGTTGAAATCTGTAATCGGCGCTCTGAACACGCGATTGGCGGGGCGCAGTCTTTTCGCCGGGCGCGCCACTGATAAACCGGCATTGGTCTCCGCCGGAGCGATGTTAAACGATCTTCAGGCTCTGACCGCCGGGGCAAACACCGCCGCGCAGGTCGCCACCATTGTTGACACCTATTTTAATCAACCCGGCGCAGGATTTGACAGTTCAGCCTATCTGGGCGCGAAAACCTCGTCAGGACCAACCCGGATTTCTGAGGCGGAAACTGCGGAAATCCCCACAAGTGCTCAGGAACCGGAGCTGCGCCGCGCGATGCAAGGGCTGGTCATGTCAGCGCTCTTGTCGCGCGGAATTCTTGCAAACAACACCAGTGAGCGCGGCAATCTAATGAAGCAATCCGGCGAAATGCTAATATCGGCAACAGACGGGGTGATCGGCTTGCAAGCAAAAATTGGCGGTTCTCAACAGCGAATCGAGGCGATTCAGACCGGAAACACGGCGAGGAAATCCGGGTTGAAGGTTATGATCGAGCAGATGACCGGCGCGGATGGTTACAAAACTGCGACCGATCTGAAGGCGGTCGAAATGCGTCTTGAGGCTCTTTACATCGCTACAACCCGGCTGTCGCGGCTCTCATTGGTGAATTATTTACGATGAAAACACTCTCTGTTATTGCGCTCATCTTCTACGCAGCTGTTTTATCGCTCTGGTCAGACCCCGGCTGGGCGGCGTCGGTGCGGATTAAGGACTTGGTCGATTTTGACGGTGTGCGCGGCAATGATCTGGTCGGATATGGGCTGGTTGTCGGGCTAAACGGCACTGGTGACGGCATTCGAAACGCGCCGTTTACCGAGGAAACCATGTCCAATATTTTGGAACGGTTGGGGGTAAATGTCACCGGCGAAAAAATCCGGCCAAAGAATATCGCGGCGGTGTTTGTGACCGGCGCGCTGCCGCCGTTTGCGCGCGCAGGCAGTCGCATTGATGTAACGGTCTCGACTATCGGAGACGCGAAAAGCCTTTTGGGAGGCACGCTTATTTTAACGCCGATGAGTGGGGCGGACGGGCAGATTTATGCGGTGGCCCAAGGATCGGTCATCGCGGGCGGCGCGAGTGTCGAAGGCAAGGCGGCCAAGATTACTTCTGGCGTGCCAACCTCGGGGTCGATCCCTGCCGGCGCGCGGGTCGAGCGGGAAATTCAGTTTGATTTTCAAGGTATGCGCACGATGCGTCTTGCGTTACGCAACCCGGATTTCACCACCGCACTGCGCATTGAAAAGGCAATCAATCGCAATGTTGGTCGACAGGTCGCGCTGATGTTGGATTCTGGTACCGTGGAGTTGGACATCATAAAGGCAAAGGCCCGATCTCCCGCTCATCTGATCGGGCAGATCGAAAATATCGAGGTCACGCCAGAGCAAAAAGCGCGTGTGGTTGTCGACCAAAGGTCCGGTACGATTGTATTGGGCGACGAGGTTCGGATTTCAAAAGTCGCGGTCTCGCAAGGCAATTTGACGCTGAGGGTTCAGGAAACCCCGATGATCGTGCAGCCAAATCCGTTTTCGACCGGTGGGCAGACCTTGTCAGTACCACGAACGACCGTCGCCATGACCGAAAAACCCGGCACTGGGCTGGCCGAAGTTAGCGGCGAAACCTCGCTATCAGAAGTCATTCAAGGATTAAACGCGCTCGGGGTCTCGCCACGGAATCTGATAGATATCCTGAAAAGCATACGCGCCGCGGGGGCCTTGCACGCCGAATTTATTGTCCAATAGCGTTGGCAAAATGTCATGCGTGGCACGCGTGAAGTTTTGCGGCGTCGGGTCTATATAGGCCTATTTCGACGGTTTGAATGAATCCCTGATATCGCGTCCAGCACGCGCAAATGCGTCAGCAATCCAGCGACCGGTCAGAAAATAACCACGCATATCACTGTCGCCATAGCTTTTGGACATTGCTTGGGCATAGGCCGGATCGGCGTTCAGTTTGGTCGGTTTCTTGGCGGATTTTCGAAACACCATGTCGGTGCCGATCGGTTGAACACGGGGGTCCAACTCCAGATTGCAAGCCCGGCCCAGCAGTTCCAGCGTGACTGGCGTGAAACCGTGAACATGGGCGAAATGAAGTCGCTCAAACATTTTTCGCCCGTTGGTATGCGGAATCATATTGGGAACGGCAATGGTGATGACCCCGTCTTTAGCGAGATGACTGACCAGCCACTTCATCGCGCCGAGCGGATCGCGCAAATGCTCAAATACATGAAAAGACGTGATCAAATCGAATTTCTCGTCGCCAAGATCCGTATCGGACCAAACGCTGCATTTAACGTTTACACCGTAGGTTTCATTGGCGAAGTTAGCGTAATCTTGCCCCGGCTCAATGCCGGTCACTTGATGGCCCTGATCTTTACAGGCCTTCAGAAATTCGCCAGAGCCACAGCCAAAATCAAGCACATTGGCCTTTTGGGGAACCGCCGCCGACAGCCAATTTAGCCGCTGCTCGGCAAGATTGACGCTGCGTTTTAGGTGAAATTTCGGGGGCTTGGTTCCGGCGAGTTGATAGTCAAACCTGTAAGAAAGGCGATAGTAATCGGAAAGCTCGGCTTGAGTCGGCATGGGATCAGTGCGGTGAAGGCCGCAATTAAGACAAATCACCGTGCGCAGCTTTTTAATCCGGCGATCATACTCGCTAAGCGTAGCCTTTTTTGAGCTGCCGCAAAGGTTACACGGCTCGTTAACCCCGACATAAGGATAGCCAGTCAGGGGAACAGCGCCCTGAAGAAGTTTAACAAATGTGCCCAAGATATGGTCTCCACCGCGAAAGTTTGCCCGTGTTTATCTGACAGCTAATTATGTTGGCAAGTGGGCTAAAAACATGGCGCGCTACGAACGGGTCTCCGCCTCTATTTGCGCTTTCGATTTTCGCGCCCGTTCGGTCGCGCTTTTTAATTGACCGCAAGCAGCCATGATGTCCTCACCACGGGGCCGTCGCACCGGCGACGCATATCCGGCGTCGTTCACAATATCGCCAAATGCACGAATTCGGTTGTTGCTGCTGCGTTTATAAGGCGCGCCGGGCCATTCGTTAAACGGGATGAGATTGATCTTGGCGGGGATGCCGTCGATTAGCCGCACCAGTTCGCGCGCATCCTCATCGCTATCGTTCACGCCGTGAAGCATCACATATTCAAAGGTGATTCGCTCGGAATTGGACAAGCGCGGATAGCTGCGCAGGGCGTCAAGCAGCGACGCAATATTCCAGCGTTTGTTGATCGGCACCAGTTGGTTTCGGGTGTGGTCGTTGGTTGCGTGAAACGAGACCGCGATCATGCAACCGATCTCTTCGCCAGCGCGGTGGATTTCGGGCACAACACCCGAGGTCGACAGGGTGATACGACGGCGCGACAGCGAAATCCCCTCGTTATCCATGGCGATCAGCATCGCGTCGCGCACATTTTCAAAGTTATAAAGCGGCTCGCCCATGCCCATCAGCACGATATTGCTAAGCCGACGCTTTTCACCGGGCGGCACACCCCACTCATCAAGATCGTCGCGCGCGACCAGAATTTGACCAACAATTTCAGCAGGGGTTAAATTGCGCACCAGCTTTTGGGTGCCGGTATGACAAAAAGGGCAGGTCAGCGTGCAACCAACCTGCGAGGAAATACACAGCGTGCCGCGATCAGTTTCGGGGATGTACACCACCTCGACCTCGTGGCCACCTGCGATTTTCAACAGGTATTTGCGCGTGCCATCAACCGAGATTTGGGTCGTGACAATCTCTGGACGCGCGACCGTAAAGGTTTCCTCAAGCATTGCGCGGTATGGTTTGGCAAGGTTGGTCATGTCGGAAAAATCCGACACGCCTTTTTGGTAAATCCATTGCCAGATCTGGCCCACCCGCATACCGGCCTGCTTTTGCGGGGTTCCGGCATCAATCAACGCTTCGCGCATCTGGGCGCGAGAAAGGCCGACAAGGTTTTGCTTGCCGCCCTTGGAAACTTTGCGCGGAACGGTCAGGTTATCGGGCGTAATGGGAATGGCGCGGGTCATGAAAGGTGGCTCCAATGCGGTCAATCTGGCGACCTACACCAAATCAGCTCGAACGCAAAGGGGCATTGACGCAGAGATAATCGTTGCAGCGTGTTAATTGCTGCAACGCCGGTCGGCCTCTTCAATCGCAGCGGTGAACCCGAGCAACGAGAACGTGTCCTCGGTTTTGGTGCCGCGAGAAGATTGCGCGCTGACGATAGCGGTGGCACCACGTTTCATCGACGTGGTAATTTTAAGGTCATCCGCCTCGCTTGCCGGCCACGCCCATTCGCCATCGACAAACATCGCGTAGCTGGCAGAGCCGATTTTAAGGTTAACGGTGATGCCGCTCTTGAACGGATAGCCGCCGGTAAACGACACCTCGCCTTTGACGTTGCTGCCGGGGCGGTAGGAAACGAACATCAGGATGTCGCTTCGGTTAACGGCGACGGGTTTGCCGTCTTTGGTGTTTTTGCTGCTTTTGGGCGCGGAAACCACCCAACATTCGGTCGGGCTTCCCTCGACGAACACGCTCCAATCGGTTTTGGCGTCCACGCGATTAGTAGAGGTTTGCGCGGCCAGCGGACTTCCAAGCATGGCTATCATCGCCACGCCACCAACAAAATTTCCAAAAATATTCGCTGCATTTTTCTTCATGCTACTCACAGCCTCCAGCTGTTTACTGCCTCTTTTCACCCTGACATGCGGCTCACTTGACGGAACTCTGGACAGTCAGGGGATTATACGACTACCTGTGCGCACAGTCTAACGCAGATTTGGCCATTTTCCAGCCCCATTCGCGCAATAGTGCGCCGCTTTTGGCTTCAATTTGGCGCGAGTGAGGAGAATTTTATGTCGGATGCTGAAAAACTGGTGGAAATCTGGCGTGGCCCGTTTTTGGAAAGCGAGCATCGCGGTCATGCGGTGGTGTGCGACGACCACGGCCAAATCGTGGCAAGTTGGGGGGATGCCGACAAGATCATATTGCCGCGATCCAGTTGCAAAATGTTGCAGGCTTTGCCGTTGATCGAAAGTGGCGCGGCCGATTTGATGGGCCTAACGACCGAGCATCTGGCGCTGGCCTGTTCCTCGCATCAGGGGGCGGAAATTCACACATCGCGGGTGGCGAGTTGGCTTACGGCGCTGGGGTTGAGCGATGCCGATTTGCGCTGCGGCACCCAGACGCCAGCCGATGAGGACGCGCGAAATCAGATGATCAAAACCGATGAAATGCCCTGCCAGATGCATAATGAGTGCTCGGGCAAACACACGGGCTTTTTGACCGTCGCCAAGCATCTGGGCGCGGGGCCGGAATATGTTGACCCCGCCCATCCAGTGCAAATGGCGGTGCGCGAAGCGTTTGAGGACATGACCGGAATGGACAGCCCCGGCTTTGGCATTGACGGCTGTTCGGCCCCGAATTTTGCCACTTCGGTTCACGGATTGGCGCGCGCGATGGGCAAGCTGGCCGGTGGCACCAGCGGCAATGACGCGCGCAGTCTGGCCGGGGCGCGACTGGTTGCGGCGATGGCCCGTCACCCGGAATTGGTCGCGGGCGAAACTCGGGCCTGTACCGAAATGATGCGGGCAATGGGTGGGGCGGCGGTGGTCAAAACCGGCGCCGAAGGGGTTTTTGTCGGTATTTTGCCCGGTCCGGCGCTGGGAATTGCGATCAAGATCGAGGATGGCGGCACGCGCGCTGCCGAATCGGTGATGGCCGCTTTGTTGGTTCGCCTTGGCGTGGCCGAAGCCACCGACCCGATGATCGCCAAGCGCCTGAACCCGCAATTGCGCAACCGTGCTGAGCGTGAGGTCGGATTTCTGCGCCCGACTGAGGCGCTGTTTGCAGGCGGGGCGGGGCTTTGACATGGCTCAAAGCTTGCTCCTCGGCCCAAACGCAGGTAGATCGGGCCTCATGCGACACGTGATTTACATGGACGACCGCCACCGCCTGCCTTGGCGTTTCCACGGCGAGGTGTTGTCAATTTTGGCAATGCTCTGAGCCGGATCATCCAGCGCAATCCACTCAAACAACATTCCAGCGGGAGAGAAATTATGACCGCCCCCAAGACCCTCTATGATAAAATCTGGGACGCCCATGTGGCCCATCAGGACGATGACGGCACTTGCCTTTTGTATATCGATCGCCATTTGGTGCATGAAGTCACCAGCCCACAAGCGTTTGAAGGCCTGCGTTTGGCGGGACGCAAGGTGCATGCTCCAAATAAAACTATCGCCGTGCCGGACCACAATGTGCCAACCACGCTTGATCGCGCCAAAGGGATCGAGAACGAGGAAAGCCGCATTCAGGTCGAGGCGCTTGACAAAAACGCGCGCGAGTTTGGCGTGGTTTATTATCCGGTCGATGATGTTCGCCAAGGTATCGTGCATATTGTCGGCCCCGAGCAAGGCTGGACCCTGCCCGGAATGACCGTGGTTTGTGGCGACAGTCACACCGCGACCCATGGCGCATTTGGCGCGTTGGCGCATGGGATTGGCACAAGCGAGGTCGAGCATGTGCTGGCCACGCAAACCCTGATCCAGAAGAAAAGCAAGAATATGAAGGTCGAGATTACTGGCAAACTGCAACCCGGTGTGACCGCCAAGGACATCACAATGGCGGTGATCGGCGCGACCGGCACCGCTGGCGGCACCGGACATGTGATCGAATATTGCGGCGAGGCCATTGCGGCGCTGTCGATGGAAGGGCGCATGACTGTTTGCAATATGGCGATTGAGGGTGGTGCGCGCGCGGGCATTATCGCGCCGGATGAAACCACGTTTGATTATGTGATGGGCCGACCGCATGCACCAAAAGGGGCGGCGTGGGAGATGGCGCTCGCCTATTGGAAAACCCTGTTTACCGACGAAGGGGCCAGTTTTGATCAGGTGATCACGCTCAAAGGCGAAGATATTTCGCCGGTAGTGACGTGGGGCACCTCGCCCGAGGATGTTTTACCGATCACCGCCACCGTCCCTGCGCCGAGCGATTTTGAGGGTGGCAAGGTCGCGGCGGTCGAACGCGCGCTTGATTATATGGGCCTGACGCCGGGGATGAAACTGACCGATGTGGCGATTGACACCGTGTTCATCGGCTCTTGCACCAACGGCCGGATCGAGGATTTGCGTGCTGCGGCCAAGGTTTTGAAGGGCCGCAAGATCAAGGAGGGGATGCGAGCAATGATCGTTCCCGGCTCTGGCCTCGTGCGCGCCCAAGCCGAAGAAGAGGGCTTGGATGTGATCTTTACCGATGCCGGTTTTGAATGGCGTTTGGCGGGATGTTCCATGTGTTTGGCCATGAACCCCGATCAACTGGCGCCGGGCGAGCGCTGTGCGGCCACGTCAAATCGCAATTTCGAGGGTCGGCAAGGGCGCGGCGGACGCACTCATCTGCTTAGTCCGGCGATGGCGGCGGCGGCGGCGATCACCGGACATTTGACCGATATTCGCGACTTTCAGGGAGAAGCATGATGGACAAATTTAACACTCTTTCAGGCATCGCCGCGCCGATGCCGTTGATCAATATCGACACCGACATGATTATCCCCAAGCAGTTTTTGAAAACCATCAAGCGCTCGGGTCTGGGGGTTAATCTGTTTGACGAAATGCGGTATGATGATGACGGGCACGAAATCCCTGATTTTGTGCTGAACAAGCCCGCCTATCGCAAGGCCGAAATTATCGTTGGTGGCGATAATTTTGGCTGTGGGTCGTCGCGCGAACATGCGCCGTGGGCTTTGCTTGATTTCGGTATTCGCTGTGTGATCTCGACCAGCTTTGCCGATATTTTCTATGGCAATTGTTTCAAGAACGGCATCCTGCCGATCGTGCTGCCCAAAGAGCAAGTAGATCAACTAATGGAGGATGCCGAGCGCGGCGAGAACGCACGGATTTCCGTTGATCTAGAGGCGCAAACCGTCACCAGCAGCGATGGAACCGAGTTTCGTTTCGAGGTTGATCCGTTCAAAAAGCACTGCATGTTGAACGGCTTGGATGATATCAGCCTAACAATGGAAAAATCGGCAGCGATTGATACTTTTGAGGCCGATTATCAGGCGCGGATGCCGTGGTCCTAAGGTCTGAACGCTGACCTTGTTGGCTCTCGGCAAGCACCGGGAGCCAATAATTTCCATATGATGCAAAATTGCGACAGATTGTTTCTGTTTAAGCAAAAAATTATTTGTGACTCTTCAAGGGGTTGACGAATTCTGCCCAATTAAGGCAAGATTAAGGCGAAAATGAGGCAGCCCCGATGAGCGCGGGGATCAAATCGGAACAGGGGGCGGCAGCGTATCGACCCCGGCCAGATTGAAGGTATGAAAGCAGTGATTCCACGGCTGGCAGGTGCGTTTTTCCGGGCGATTTTGGTGGCATTCTTGATTGCAATGCCGTCGATGATCCTGCCGGGTATTGGGCCGGACACGCGACAAATCGCGATGGTGTTTGCGCTGGTCGGTGCTGCTTTAACCCTGTTTGAATACGGCTCGTCCCACCCTGGTCTGGTCGAGTTTCGCTTTGCTCCGCCGTTTAACCGCATCCGTTTCAGCGCATTATTCGTGACCGTTCTCCTGCTGACAATGATGTTTCGCGGCACGGTTGGCGGCAACGAGATGACGCGAACCGTGCTTGAAATTGGCCGTATCGTCGGGGCGGCGATGGATTTTCCACTTAGCCCAGTCAGAATTTTAACCTCTCTGTTGACCAATGACGGCACCAGCGGGAATGCCGAGATCGTGCGCTCTGCCGCCGGGATCAGCTATGTGGTGTCGCTGGTGTCGCTGGCCGTTTTCGCGGTTTTCCTGCGGGTGCTGTCGTGGCCGCTGGGGCATGGGTCGTTCAATGTGTGGGTAAATTTGCCGACATTTGATCCGTCCTCGGGCTTTGATGTGGAAGAAAGGTTAATTCGCGATGCGCGCGTTAACGTTATCTTTGGATTTACCCTGCCATTCTTGGTGCCACTGGTTGCGCAGATTTCGGCGTCTTATTACGACTTTTCGGCGCTCAACAACAGCCAGACCCTGATCTGGACGGTGGCTGTATGGGCATTTTTACCGGCGAGCTTATTTATGCGCGGCATTGCCATGGGCAAAATCGCCAGACTGATTCGCCTGAAACGCGATCAGTTACAAGGCTCCGGCGTGTCGGATTTGGCGCATGTCTGATCTGGCTGGCTTTGGGGCTGGCGACGAATGCTGACACGATCCGACTGGCGACTTTTAATGTATCGTTAAAGCGTGACGGGCCGGGATTGCTGGTTCGTGACCTGCTTAAGGGCGAGGATCGCCAGATCGTGGTGGTGCAGCAGATCATCGACCGAGTGGCGCCGGATGTGTTGTTATTGAACAATTTTGATTTTGATTTGCGCGGCGTTGCGCTGGGGATTTTCGCGCGCCAACTTGACGTGGTTTATCCCTACCAGTTCGCGCTTGCGCCCAATTCAGGTCTGCCAAGCGGAGTTGATTTGGATGGGGACGGGCGCTTGAACGGAGCAGGAGATCGGCAGGGTTATGGACGGTTTTATGGGTCGGGCGGCATGGCGCTGTTGTCACGGTTCCCGATTGCAACGCGCGAAGTTAAAGACTTTTCCAGCTTGCTTTGGCGAGATTTAAAGGGGGCAACGCTGCCGATCAAGGACGGCGCGCCATTTCCGTCTGTGGCGGCGCAAAAGGTGCAGCGACTGGCGTCAAAGGGGCTTTGGGATGTGCCGGTTCGTCTGCCTGACGGGCGGATTTTGCATGTGCTGGCCTCGCATGCCACACCGTCGGTATTTGACGGGCCAGAAGATTTGAACGGGATGCGAAACCGCGACGAGATCAGGTTCTGGTCGGGATATTTAGGCACCCTCCCTCCAAACGAACCTTTTGTTATTATTGGTGATTTAAACGCCGACCCCAAGGATGGCGAGGGATCGCACAGGGCGATCTCGCGACTGATTCTCGATCCGCGACTGAGTGATCCGCGTCCGCAAAGCCGGGGCGCAATGCGCGCGGCAATTCGGCAGGGCGGGCCAAATCTGAGCCACAAAACCAACGCTGCCCTTGACACCGTTGACTGGGACGAGGCACGAACGCCGGGCAATATGCGGGTTGATTATGTGCTGCCATCAAGGGCGCTGAAGGTGGTTAATGCAGGTGTTTTCTGGCCTGCGCCCAATGAGAGCGGTTTTGATCTGGTGGGGTTAGACGGAAAGATCGGTGCGCATCACCGGCTGGTCTGGGTTGACGTAAAATGACACCGCTTGCGCGATTGCGGCGTTGAGCGAAGTCGCGCTAAAATTCGGCAGGAGCCGCGCGAATTTTGCCCCATCCAGATGGTGCGGCTTTGCCCAAAGATAGCTCATCTCAATCAGTCGTCGCCCCATGGCCCAAAACGGTGAAATCAGGCGGATCGGCAGCCAGTTCATCCGTTTGAGGATTAATTTCTGGTCAAGTGCGGCGCTGATTGCGGCGTGAAGCTCAGCGCCGGTGAGGGTATATCCGGGAAAGGAGATATCCTCGAACGGCGAAAGCGAAGCGCGCATCTCGGCCAATTGCACGCAGGCGCGGGCGAGATCGGGCAGAAAGGCCCAGGCATGCGGGGTGTTCAGAGGGCCGGGATAATCGACGATGCCTTTGGCGATGCGGCGCAGCAACACCAAGTCAAAGCTGTTGGCTGATGCGGTGGTATCAAGAAAATCCCCGGCGCGCAGGATGATGGTGCGAACGCCGGATTTACGGTAAGCGGCCTCCATCTCGATGCGAATTCGCCCCATCTGGTTTTGCGCCATATGGGGGGTGGTTTCGTTAAGGTTTTGCGGCGCGTCATGGCCGAAAACATAGATATTACCGGGCAGAATCACGGTTGCGCCACTCGACTTGGCGGCGCTGATCACCTGTTTTGTCAACGCGGGAACCGCGCGCGCCCAGTCAGTATAGATCGGGTTCCAGCCGTTCAGGATCACATCGACCTTGGCCGCTTGCCTGTTCAGATCGCCGGTTTTTCGATCAAACTTGGTGACCTGCCAACCAGCAGTGGCGAAGGCTTCGGCGGCGTGGCGACCAAACCTGCCGGATGCGCCGAGGATGAGAACTGATTTCTGCATGTTGTCGTTCCTTTTACGTCTACTGGCAAAATAGACTTTCTTTATTGAATGGAAATTGGCTATATATGCACTAGGACCATACATAAATGAATGGACAATCCATGACGGATTTTGACTGGACCTTGATCAAAAGCTTTCTCGCGGTGGCGGATGAAGGCTCGTTCTCGGCGGCGGCGCGCAGTTTGGCGATCAGCCAGCCGACGATTGGGCGGCATATCCAACAGCTTGAGGCCCAGCTTGGCACGTCATTGTTTGAGCGCGACCAAAAGGGGCAACGCCTGACAGCGACGGGGACCGATTTGATCGACGAGGCCACGGCAATGAAAGCGACGGCGGCGCGGATTTCTCTGGTCGCGGAGGGGCGGTCGCAAACCCTGTCGGGCGTCGTGCGCATAACCGCAAGTCTGGTGGTCTCGCATTTTATTTTGCCGGAGATATTGGCCGAAATCCGCGCGCAAGAACCTCTGATCGAGTTGGATCTTCATCCCTCGGACGACACCGAAAACCTGCTATACCGCGAGGCCGATATTGCGGTGCGGATGTATCGACCGACCCAGTTGGGGGTGATTACCCGCAAACTTGGCGTGCAACGGCTGGGGCTGTTTGCCGCCAAAACCTATGTTGCCAAGCATGGCGCACCGGTCGATGCGAGCGAAATCGCGCACCATGATCTGATTGGATTTGACCGCTCCGATCTGATCATCAAAGGCATGTCCGCGCTTGAAATGCAGGTGGATCGCTCGTTTTTCAAGATCCGTTGCGACAATCAAACCGTCTATTGGGAGATGGTGGCGGCAGGCTGCGGGATCGGGGTTGCTCCGCTTTTAGTCGCCGCGGCGGACCCTCGGGTTGTCCGCGTGATCCCCGATTTAGAGGTTGGCGCGCTGCCGATCTGGCTAACCGCCCCCGAGGCTTTGCGCACGTCACCGCGTATCCGGCGGGTGTACGATATGCTGGCTGCCGAGCTGGGACGAGCGATTAAATGAATTGATATTTACAACTACTATAACAACCGTTACATAAACATTTGAACACTTCGTTCCCGATCAAAAGGTGCCCCCATGACTGATCGCTATCAATACCCGTTCAAAGAAAACTACGCCGATATCGACGGCCAGCGCATGCATTATGTCGACGAAGGCAAAGGCCCGGTGATCCTTTTGACGCATGGCGAGCCGACCTGGAGCTATCTTTACCGCAAGATGATCCCTCCACTGGTCAAGGCGGGATATCGCTGCATCGCGCCCGATCTGATCGGTTTTGGCCTATCAAGCAAGCCCGAGGACGAGGGCTATTACAGCCTGCCAAAGCATGTGGCGCAGGTGAGCGCGCTGGTGGATAAACTCGGCCTCAAGGACATCACCATCGTCGGGCAGGATTGGGGCGGGCCAATTGGTTTTGGCTTTGGCATTGAAAATCAGGACAAAGTCAAATCGCTGGTTATTCTCAACACATTGATCTCGCCAATGAAACTGCCGTTCCTGTTTGGGCTGCTGTTTCAACGCGGCGGGTTTTCAAGCTTTCTGATCCGTCGCCTTGATCTGATGCGCAAAGCCGCATTCTCAAGCGGCTTCCATCGCAAGCTCGACCCTAAAGTCAAAGCGCACCTTTTAATTATTCCGGTCGGAGTAAGATCAACCTCTTTCATTATCATTTTTG